>JAUIFC010000016.1 GCA_030429455.1 Bacteroidia bacterium
TATAGTATTATTATCATTAGTGGAATAAGTAATACCATTATTGCTGTAAGTAATTGTACTCAAACCTACGAAAGACAATGTCACAACTTTTGGAACAGGAATTCTTTGAATTTCTCGATTAACATCAAGCGATTTGCTGAAGTCAATACTATAACCGTCTTTGCCAGATATTATAAATTCCATTGGATAGTTTTTTATATCTTTTATAGATTGAATATACATTAAATATAAACCGCTATTCTTTTCTCCTTTTATTATTACTTCTTTTTTAATATTTACGTCATAATCAATTTTTAAATTCTGACAAAATGCCTGAACAAACACAGAACTAAATAATAAAAACAAACAATATTTAATAATTCCGAACATTCTGAAAAATGATGAAAAACCTATGTAAATAAAATTAGACTACTGAAATTATATGACTAGAGTGGATTTATAAAAGTTTCACAATACCAGTATTGCTCCTCAAAAATTATATTTAGAACCTCTCCCCGTAGTCCAACATCTACTGCTTCTTGCCATTGATCTGCTGCATATTGATTACAATCAACCTCTTGAAAAGGATCTTCGTTGTTGACAGCTTTAAACCCACTACTCCCTAGCGCAAACACCGCTAAAATCAAAAATAAACATACTTTTTTCATCTTTATAAATTTTTAAGATTAATTTCTCCAAAGTAACTATTTAAGAAGTGATTATACAATACGGGAAAACCCGCAATTTTTTATGTTTTCTAACTCGTTACTAAAAATTTAAACCTGGATATGATTTATTAAAGTCGATAAATAATATAATCTAGTGTTTTACCTTTGAGTTGATGAGTCTGGGAAAGGCTCAAAAAAGGTAAAAAAGAAAAAAAAGCTAACACATAGTAGCTGTCTATATCATTAAATAATACCTTTATTAATTTAATCTTTATCCTTATTTAACGTTATATTACTAATATTAAAAAAAATCTATATTTTAAAATCTGTTTAATATAAATTTACATATTAAACTTAAGGTCACCTCTTATACCTTGATGTCATCATTATTTTTTCATATTGTTTAAAACTAATAGTGTCTAATTTCTTATTCTTGAATTCAGTGTAGTTTATATCTTCAAATTCGATTTCAAAAGCTTCATAGGTAATAAAACCACGCTCTAGTCTTAATATAGTACCTGGTAGACCCGTAAATTCAAAAATTGAAGACTTTGGCAGGTAACTGGTAAACCAAGCTTCAATTAAATATTCTTTATCACCCCTGTTTATTGTTGCGTTTGCTTTTTGACATTCAAAACCTATAATTTTTTGATATTCCGGCTTTAATTCCCATATCAAATCCTCAATGCCAACTACTACTTGATTTGGATTAAAGGTATATATTCCATATAACTCTCCAGTTAATAAATTACCATAATACTGCTCTTTTGGTAACATGGTAAATTCATTTGAACTGTTTGCACCTAACCTATCAACATATTTGAAACTATAGTAAGGCTGCTTAAAAGTTAAATTATAAACATCTATATTCTTATTGTTTATTATTCTTAATTCGTCCCTATATTTTTTTAAATAATCTAATACAATAGGGTTTTTAGTTTTTTTTATTCGTTGATCCGATTCTTTAATAAATTGTTCATTAAGTATGATTTTGTAATTTATAGAAAATTCAGTTGTCTCTTGAGCTGACAAGACATAATGCCAACCGAAGAACATAAGTAATAAGTGTATTTTTGTTTTCATAAAGTAAAAAAATGGCTGTTAAACAGCCATTTATTAAATTATTGAAGAATAAGTGTAACTTCGCCATCTTCTGGACTACCACCATCTTCCACACAATCAGTGTATATAACGTTTGAAATATGAGAAGCAAGACTGTAATTACCATTTGTTTGTTCCATAACAGAATCGTAAGCTTCATCTCCTAAAGCCAAACAATCTTCCTGAAGAACTTCTAGATCTTCAAAGGTGTTAAACCCACTACTACCGAGCATAAACAGCCCTAGCATCAAAAATAATCATACTTTTTTCATTGTATAAAATTTTAGAGTATTATAGTCCAAAGAAACTATTTAAGAAGTGATTATACAATACGGGAAATCCCGCAATTTTTCAGTCTAATAGCTTATAACTTTATATCTAAGTTTTGTTTTTGAGATTTTAACAACTCAAATAAGAATTCGAGTTTTCTATCAAAAGTGAATAATTTCAAATTTTAACTAATTATGGTCATATTTATATCATCGTTAAAAATTGATTGTGAATTATTAGATAATTGGTTATTTAATTTTCACTATTTATTTCAATAGGTCAAAGTAAAATTTAAGATCTACATCTAATCATATAATTAAACAATGTGAAGTAAGCTATAAGCACCCTCTACACATAAATAACTCACAAAAAACTTTATTTAAATTTGATAATTGCGGGAATTCCCTAATTGATTTTATTAAGATTTTTATTGAAATTTGGAATAAAGTAATATTTACAAAAATAAATTTTTTTTGCACCTTCAATGTAAGGGTTACTTCCTAAATTTAAATCGTATTTCCCCGTTTTTTTTAAACCATGTATTGTATTATCAACGGCCTTATAAAAATACTTTTTCTTTCTAACTCCCAAACTTTTTATTTTAAATATTCTTTCCGTAGAGTCTGGCTATCTGTAGAGTTGATAGATGAGCAATCTCCTTATTCATTGAATCTTCATATCCCATACCTAAGGCTATTATCCCATTATCATTAACCATTATTTTGTACAGAACATTATTGTAATCATAATATTTTTTATTTATACCTTGGTCATTCCATTTAGATTTTAGAACATTAGTACGAGAACTCATCCAAAAATTATATTTATTTTCCTCTATAATGTCGTTACTAGAAGCTGTAAATAAAGATGTATAATAATCTTTTATTATTTTTTCTGCCGAATCATTTTCCGTGAACAAATCTCTTATCTGCAGATCTACATCATCTAAGTTCTCTAAAAATTCACCTAACTGTTCGTCTTTAACACCAAAGGTGAAAATCTTAAAGTCATCTAACATTTTTGAATTCTGGTTCAGCTCATTTTGAACAATACTGCTAAAATTTTTATGACTTATACTACAACAAACATCAGTAATTTGATTGTATAATTTTGACAACGTGTCAAGATTTTTATCATCTTTTGAAACGGGCTTATCCAATGAAATTCTTGTCCAATTCTTTGTTGAAGCATTTTTAAAACATACAGCTGTTGAAATTCTAATCTTAAAATGATATGATTCCCAGTTGGCTAAGATAATAGGGTTATCTACAAAATACGTATCGTAACCTTCTTCTACCAATCTTGACTTATATTCTTTTGAACTACCTATCGCTATATTTTCATTCTTTGTTATATCTCATATAGCCTGTACATAACTATTTTGGATATCAGACCATGAATTCTCAAGCTTGAGGGCAATTTTATTTGCAGTTTTCTCATCTAACCTTTGAGACACCTCAGAAAACTTTGCTTTTCTAATTAACGGATACAATGTATTCATTTAATTCTACTTTTGTTAAATTAAATTCAAAATACTAATTTAAAACTGTTTAAATAAATTGGTGATTTTGTATAATAACACAAATTTAACAAAAAAGATAGATACTAAATAACTAAGCATATGTTAAATATAAGTAACTTACAAACAATATTTTAAGGATATTTTCAATACTAAAGTTGTGATAGGCATAAACATTTTGCAAAGATTATTATGACTTAATAATCTTTTTTTGAACTACACCATTAGCTGTCATAATCTTTAATATATAAATACCTCTATCCAATGTAAATAGATTTATATGATCGCTCTTTAAGTCGACATCTATTTCAATTTTTCTACCTAAATTATCATAGATCAAGACATTCTCTACTTGCGATTTTGTGTCAAAAAATAATTTATCACTTACAGGATTTGGGTATACTGTAATTTGAGGTTTATCAAAACTAATATTTGCTAAGTTACAAGTGTCTGAAAAAAAATAAGGATTCTCTTGAGCACTAATTGTCCATGTACTGTATACGCCTGTTCCAGCTGTTGCGGCAACTGGATCAGTTACCCGTATACATACAGGACCATCATCATTTTGAAGGTTCCCTTGTACTTCATTAAATCCTAAATCTATATCTATATTAATATTCAAGTTACTAACATCGGTAGCGCCTGTTTGTAAATTTATCTCCTTCAAAAACCAGTTTCCTGAAGTATTTATGTTAGAAATCATCAAATTATTACTTAAGTCCAAAATATCTATTAGATGAAATATCCCATCATTCTCTCCAATCATAATTAATGTTTCTAAGTTCGAATTTGAGGTAAGATCTAGAGTTCCAAATGTGCCATTTAAAAAACCAAGCTCACAATAAGTTAAATCTAAAAATTTCAAACTTTCAAAATCCTCAATACCAGTTATATCATTGATTGTATATCCATTAAGATTTAAATTAATGACTGATGAAATATCACTCGTTAGAACTTGTCCATTAACCACACCATCTGAGTCTATATTCAAATCAATTAATGGTTGTTCGAATAACGGATCAGGGATATTGGTCGTTTGAGCAAAAACATTAATACTCGACATAAGTATTAAAAAGGCAAATATTCTCATTCTAAATTAATTTTTAATTAAGATTTTTGAATCCACAATCACATTATCTGTTACCAAATTTACAATATATTGACCAAATGGTTGAGTTGAAAGGTCAATTGATTTGTAGTTTTGACTCAAATCAATCAAATAATTAAGTTGATTACCCGTACTTACATTTGTAACCTGAATAAAGGCAGATGTCGCATTCCCTACATTATAGTCAACAGTAAATACATTAACTGTAGGGTTAGGACTTAAACTATTAATAGCCCTTTTTTCCTTGACTGTAAATGTCTCATAATCCTTATGTCCATCACTATCAGCAATAACTTCAAGTTTATATTCTTTTTCACTGGCATTATTAATGACTAATGACGTTCCACTTGATATATAATTTCCATCTTCGTCATACCAATTGTAAATCGCATTTTCGTTAATATCCTCTGCAACTAAAGCTGTGTTTAAATTATTTTCGACTAAAGTAGCTCCTGCTTGAAAGTATTGTCGACCATCATTTCTATTTACGTGATATGTAAAACCACCCAATATTTCTCCTGATGATGATATGTTCTGAGCAACATTAAGCGTGTATGTTTCACCTGTCACTTCACGTATTAAAAAATTAATTCTTGGAGTTAAAATACCCCACTCGCTACTTTCAAACAATATATTATCAAGTGAAGCATTGTTTCCAGATAAATAAATCTCCCTTTTTGTAGTATTTAAAACCCTTACATCTGTTGAATTTGCGCCACTATCTTGCCATGCATCCCAAAGAGTTTCATCGAGCGTAACTCTTATTTCAGCCTCTTGAAATATCGAATTGTTTTGATTTGTAAAAAAAATGATATCGCTAGTAATGGACTGGTCATTATTAAAGTTTCCGGCAATAATACTTCCAATATCACTATTACCAGACACATCTAAAACAGTAGTATTTTTATAAGCTATATTATTATTATTTCTAGTATTTGTAGCAGCATTAGTTCCTTGAACAAATGTCATTGTATCTTCTTGCGACTCAATTCTACTTAAAAAACAAAACATCCATGGCTTATTAAAACCAGCGTCCGAGTACAATGTTGGATTCAAAGGTTGCCATTGGAATTGCAATATTGTCTCATCTCCTGAATCGACACTTGGAATGTTTTGAGTACCAACTTCATTGCCAATCTGTAAACCTCCTGGTGGATTATCCAGCCCCTTCCAAACGTCTTCCCATTCTTGATTAAGACCACCTTTAGCCCAATAAAGTTCCAGAATATCGTTCCCACCAGAAGATTCACATCCCCTATTTCTGATTTTAACATAAACATATACAGGAGTAGTATCGTTTACATACTCTAAATCTTCGTGAACCTGATTTACAAAGCCATCAGGTTGATTTCTTACCCAAATATCTGGACTCTCCCAAATTACATTCGTATAGGTATCTGGTTCTATTCCAATATCATTAATGCTATTGGCCGTAAACAAATCCTCATTTGGCGCATTTATATAATTCAAACTTGCTGCAAAATTTGTTAAATATTCTCTAACCCTTATACCTTGCCCAACTGTAAATCTATCTCTACAATGCTGCAATGTGTAAGACATATAATTTCTAATATCTTCTTCAGTAATGGTATATGGAGTGCCATCACAATCAGAAAAACTTCCTATATACCTACAGGCACTTGTTATCGCATTAGAATTATTGTTTAGTTCTCGCATAGCATTTGTATCTATAACATGATCACCAGAACAATTTGCATTATAATCTGGATCATTCGGATCTCTAGTTACCCTTTCACAAGAAGTTGAATTCCAATTTTGATGTGTATGCAATAATCTGAATACGTGCCCCATCTCATGAACAAAAATTCCTGTGTTGTATTCATATGAATTTACAGCCATATAGTTTGCTCCCCATTGAAACCCCCTCAAATTGTTATTAAAGTTGGTAAACTTAAAGGGGATATAAATATTTACTGCATTTGGATCTCTTTTTGTTGGATTTTGTCCGACATAAGATATCAAACTACTGGCACTATTAAAATATATAGAATCATCATTTATCTCCTCATATCCTTTTAATTCAAAACATAAATTCATATCCGCAAAAGCACTATTCAATAAGTCTATGGATTCTTGTAATTTGACAGTATTGAATGGATTAGCACTACTCCCATTGGATTGATTTATCCCCCAAAAATAGACACTAATTGTTTCCTGCGGGTAAGACGCTAAGACTGCGGGATCAATAGAATAGCTATAGCCATTTTGCGGCGAACAAAAGCTGCTGCTGAAGTTTTGACTACCAAAAGCATTTGCCATGCATTCAGCGCTTTGAGCATGAGAAAAATTAACAGATAAAACCGTAAGTAAGATTAAAAAAAAAGTGGCTAAATTCGTTTTGAAAATATTCATGATAGAAAAGATTAGATTAATGAATTTTTAATAACAGTTTGTTGCTAAAATATTTTTAACAAATTTTAAGAAAAAAACAGTTCTAAACAATACGGGAAAACCCCCAATTTTAAGAGATTAAAATAACTTATATTAGATTTTAATAAATATCGAATTCCACCCACACAGAACCATGATCTGAAGCTTGATTTGTCCAGTGGGTAACTGTATCAAATTGGTTTTCTATTGAAACGTCGCCATCGGAATTTGTAGTTAGTTTTTTTAAATTATAAATCCCTCTTCTTTCTACACCCGAGTCTTTGAAATATCTTTTTAATCCTTCAGAAATAAGTAGGTAATCTATTTGTTCAAAACTGTTATAATGATAGGTCCAACGTTTGGAGAAATCATTTCCAAATTTTAGTTCTAAAACATCAAACATTTTATCCATGCTGGTTAATGGACTTAGTGCATCGCTATTTGGAGTGTCATTTAAATCGCCCGCGACTATTACTAAATCATTGTCCAAATCATAAGATTCATTAAGAATTTCTTTTACTCTTGTGGCTTGCATTTTTCTTTTTGCATTTGATGTCCCATCTGGATCGTAGGCTTTGCTTTTAAAATGATTTACAAGAACAAAGATTGACTTATCCTCTGATATCTTGACTTCTAGCTCTAAACAATCCCTACTAAAAACTCTTTTGTTGGATATCCTGTCATAAATATGAGTCTTAATAATTCCAAAATTATATTTACTCATTACTCCAACATCAATCCCTCTTCTGTCATTGGCATCAATTAGCATTTCATATTTATATTTATAATTAAGAAGACTGGCGTCAAATGCCTTCAATGAAATTCTATTATCAGCTTCAATTACACAAGTAATATCTGCATCTACAGATTTAATTACTTTAGCAGTATTTTTTCTGGCCATGTCAGAGTATTTTGCTTTTTTAAATTCAATCGATCCATCCCAATCACTTATCCCGTTCGCTCTGACTCCCACAATCTTCCAACCCCGTTTCTTGAATAATTTTCCTCTATCTTCTCTAATATATATGTACTCCTTTAATTCTTTATGTAGGTTAATAATTTTATCTTTTCTGTTTTGCGTATAAAGATTCTCCTTTAAAATTGACTTTAAATTACTAATCTTCTGCATAATTTCATCTCCAAAGTATTTATCTTTAAAGTTGAACACTTTGGGTCTCTCAAAAAGATTCTCTGCGTTAAAGGCTGCTACTTTTATTGCCGTCATGATTTATGATTTTGGTGGTATTTTAGTTATTGATTTAAACCTAATAAGGTTTAAATCTGTTTTTCATATCTAGCATAAGATGAACGTCCAAGTTGGAGCATTTTCTTTAGTTTTTTAAAGTCTGATTCTAGCATATTTGTTCCATGTCTAGGCTCTGGAAAAGAATCACTAATTCTCAGCATATCCAAGTTTGGAAATAGAAGTCTTGATAAAATCGCATTGCTATTTGAGTTGGCTGTCAAAACTTTTTCAATAAAATTGTAAATAGAAAATAATTTTAAAAATTTATGAAATAAACCAGACGTCTTTTCTACATAATGACCTACTCCTACATTCAATAAACTAATATTGGCTTCATCATATTTCAATGCTTTATAGGCATCTATCATTGAGTACAAAGTCGAATTATTAGCTATAAATCCACCATCGACTACATCAATCTTACCATGATGATCGGTGTTTATTTTTATTTTTTCAAAAAATGGATATGCGGCACTAGAACATCTAACTGCTGTCTCTATAGTGCAACCAAACCCTGGTTTAAAAGATTGCTTCATTCCATGAGCCTGGTTAATATTGGTTTTAAAGACTAAAGGTTTCTGTGTTTCAAAATTTAATGCTACTATTCCTACATGTGTTTTAAAGTTGTCAAACTTTTTATCCCCAAAAATAATTTTAGCCTCTTTTTCTAACGACTTACTCCTAGCCTTTCTGGACTTTTTATTCATTATTTTTGGAATTAATTCTAAGTATAGATTTTCAATATCCTTAACCTTATAACCCAAGGCTATCAATGCTGCAATTATTGACCTAGTACTAGTCCCAAATACCAAACCAAAATGCTGGTAGATGGGACTTCCTAGCCTCAACTCTAATTCTTTTAGGACACCTATGGTATAGACGTCTTTTGAACCTCCACCATCTAAGACAAGTATATTCAATTTATTTCCAGACAATTATACTCACTCCAAAATTTAATTAATTGAGAAATGAAATGTGAAGCACTATTTAAATTCCATTGTTGTTCTCCAGTTCCAAATAATTTTCGTTGCTCATTTTGAACTACGTAATTAGATATAGATCCGTCTTTGTTGTCTCTATAGAATTGATTAATAATATTTACAATAATTTCAGACAAATTATTTTCTCTGAAATTTTCATTGCTTGAATTATACATTAGGCATTCTAGAAAATAGGACGGCGCTAGTTCCTTGTCAATATAACCTTTACTAAGCATTGCCGCCTTCATATTTTTAAGTATCCTCACTGAAGGCTTGAACCTATTATTTGTATTTTTATTTTTTAAACTTCCATTTGTCAGATGATCCTTTGGATAATTTATAATTGTTTTTTTTGGGTTATCATACTCCGTATTAAATAGGATTCCTTCAATATAATCATGCTTATTGAATGATGAATAGGTTTTATATTTTCAATATGGATTACAAACTACTACATCACAATCTAGCCTATTTCCATTACCTTTTACGAGAATAGCCTTGTTTCCATTCTTTACAATTTGACTACCATAACATTCTCTTAATTGTTCGATAACAGCGAGTTTAAATTCAGCAAGGGAATACTTAGCACCTTCAAAATCCCTTTCAAAATTTAATCGCTCGTCAAATGAAAGTGCCGATAAATTTTTTGAAAATATTGATCTAAATTCTACTACAAGATCAACATCACTATTCCCATAAATATTTGTGTAATTAGGATAGGATCCTTGCAAGTATGTTCTATAATGAATATCTTTTTTCCAATTTACTAGCTTAATACAGTTTTCAACGCTTTTGTGAGTAATAGCTGATGATTGTATAGCACCTTGCTTCGACCAAGTTATTAATTGACTTTCTGGTATAGGCATCTTCAAACTTTAGCAATAATATAAGCTAATGGACAATCAATATTTCTGAATCGTCAATTGTCGCTAGCTTCTTACCTTTTGGGTCTAGTATTATTATGCTTTGATAATCCCCCGGCCTCCCTTGCTGGGTATAATGAACTCGGACTATTGTTTCTCCAGGATCTCTTGGTATGTGAATGTGCTTTTCCTCTAATATTAAAATCAATATAGGGGGCAAAGATTTCTTAATAGAATGAAACTTCAATTCTAGTTCTATTCCTTCAGTTCCTACATCAATTTCACCTGTGACGTGAAGCATACTTGGATAACTTCCTGGCATCATATTGTACCAGGCATTCCATTCGGGTGTTTTCATTTTCATAATTCAAAAATTTATTAGTTATGTTTATTTGTTGAAATTGCCTTAAGAAATACGTGTAAAATATTGCATTATTGATAAGACATATTTAATTATCTTAAATTTCGAGAATATTAAAGCAAATCACAATACAGGAATTCCTGCATTTTTAGTTTTTATTCAATAGCACAGTGATTATAGACTTAACAAACTGATAACATGAATGTTATACTACAGCCTTAACTAGAATATTGAAAAATATTTAGGAAAAAATTGCGGGATTTCCCGTATTTTATATTAGGTGCAGGACCAATATATTTACCCATATAAATAATTAAAAACAAATTTTTATGAGCGTAAATCAAAATTCAGGAACTGTAATTTCTTTAAACGATGCTAAAGATTACACACACACTTTTCAGCAGAAACATCCTAACTAAAAAAAGGCTTACTTTGTAGGCGCAAAAAATGTTGAGATGATTTTAAAACAAGAGGGCTGTATAGGTATTCGTATATATGACGGACAACATATTGATACGAATAACGAAAATAGAGTCCTAGTCGGTGTAAGTGAAAACGGAGAGGATATGACTAGTGGTATTATAGTTGAAGAGCTTGTTCCCTGCCCAGCAAAATGTCCTCAAAACAGTCCATTAATTAAATAGACTTATATTGTATAAAATTCTCTTATATGGAACTTTGATATTGGGAATGTTACCATTAATTTTAATTCTGATTAAGATTAGAAGATTTGAAATAAGTAAGCCAATTTCACCATTCATTTGGCTTACTTTTTTTGCTACTTTATATGAATATATCTTTACCATAGTACTAAAGAATGATTCAATTTATTGGTTTCAGGCATATCCTTTACTTTCATTTTTGACCATATATTATTTTTTTTTCAAGGAGCTTAATATTCGAAATAAGATAACAAAAGGCATGATTACTATTTCATTTATGTTGTCCTATTTTGTATCTTTTTTATTCTTAGAACAAGACATTTTTATTTCATCTTCTGTAAATCGAATATTTATTTCGTTTTTTGTTTTTGTCTGCACAATAATCTGGTTCAAAAAGAAATTTGACGATCTTATTAGCGTCGAAGTCTTCAATAAAAATGAATTCAGTAATTTATGGGAAATAAGTAGTTTTTATTTTGTCACAGGATTATTTCTTTACTATAGTACTACATTCTTATTGTTTTTATCCAGTAATGTCATTTTTAAAAGTGATTTGTATTTCTACGATTTCTGGCTCATAAACATATTTGCTACATTAGTGCTGAGGATTTTATTAATTATTTCAGTATGGAAAATGAAGAAGGCTTAAAGATATTATTTTGGATTGGCACCACCGTAATGCTTTTGCTGGGATTAGGACTCTTAATTATTTCTCTCATCTACCATAAAAAAGCAAGCAGTATAAAACAAAAAGAGGCTGCCAATCTTCTTAAGGCTACTTTAGAGACAGAAAAAAAAGAGCGAGACACACTGGCTTCAGATATTCACGATGGTGTAAAAGGTGATATTGGTGCACTAAAAAACTATATCACTATTTTAGAAGGCATGGCGAATAGTGCCATTGAGCAGGAAATTCTTAATGAAATCAAGCTTGCGCTTGACAGTACAATGACCAGCATTAAGTCTATTAATTATAATTTGATGCCACCTTTACTTCAAACTGGTGGATTTATTGCAGCTGTAAATGACTATTTTCAAAGAATAGAAAAATTTAATTCTATTAAAACCTCATTAATAGACGATTCTAAAGGATTTAGCCTCAACACTTCTGATTCTTACCAATTATTTCGAGTAATCCAGGAAATGACGACTAACACCATAAATCACAACACAAGTGATAGTATATCTCTAAACATATCCAATAATGAAACTGGGCTAAATTTAGAATTTATGGACAATGGGCAACACTTTGATTTTTTTAAAAGAATAAAAGAATCAACTGGTATGGGTTTGAAGAATATCATATCGAGATTAAACTATATTAATGCAAAATTATTACAGGAAGAATCTATAGAAGGGAATCATTTTATCATTGAAATTAATAGCAAAAAATGAAAATAAAAGTAGGTATTACAGATGACCATGAACTCTTCAGGAAAAGTTTAAAACTACTTGTAAATGCTTTTGAAAACATGGAAGTGGTTCTTGAGGCTTCCAATGGGATAGACTTATTACATCAAATAACTAAAATTGATATCGATGTACTTCTTTTAGATATACAAATGCCAAAAATGAATGGAATTGAAGCTTGCAAACACTTAAATAGAATAAAACCAGATCTAAAGATTTTAATCTTAACACACTTAGATAAAGTAACGACAATAAGCCAAGTATTAAATCTTGGGATAAATGGATACTTTACCAAAAACGCAAATCCTAATGATCTAAAAAATGCCATCTTACAGGTAGATGGTAATGGATTTTATTATGAAAAGGACCTTACTCCTATTATTGAGTATATGAAAAGAAATCCATTAAATATTCCTAAATCGCAAAAAACAGTCAAACTAAGTAAAAGGCAGCTAGAAATAATAAAGTTGACCATTCAAGAATTTAGTGGTAATGAAATTGCAGATTTGTTATGTATTAGCCCAAAAACAGTTGAACGACATAAACAAATCTTAATGGATAAAACTGACTCAAGCAATTTTATTGGTGTGATTAGATTTGCAATTGTGCATAATCTTATTTCAGTATATCAGTTGTAGGGCATTCACCCAAATAAAATACTAAAATCTGAGCTTTCTTTTCGGCTTTTGACAATATTCTATAAGTTGCAAAAAAATCATCGTTTTATCTTTCTTCAATTGAACTTAAATTGTTGACTTTTACATAAGTTCTAACATATTCCACATCTGAAAAGACGTTATTCATAAAGTTCTTAAATTTTGGCACTTCTAAAATTTTAACCGCATTTTTAAATCCTTCTTCATATTTAATGCCCTTCACCATTTCATTTTTCTGAAATTCTCTATATCTACATTTCATCCAATAACAATATGTATTGCCGTCAATATACCCTTTATTAAAGTATTGCCATTGCTCTAATTGCAAATTCCAGAAACGATTGTAATACTCTTGAACAGGGATTATATCATCAAGAGCTTCTTTCTTATAGTCATAAATTATTTTATCATACCTGCTCTGGAATGAGTTCATTAAGTCAATAGATTTTAACTCTTGATTATATTCGAGATTGGTTCGTTCAATTTCCACAACTGTCAGCAAGCTAGAAATAGCAATCGCGAATGATAGAATTGTGAAAATTGGTACTGACCAATAATAAAACAATTTGCCATTGTTCATATTAAAGAAGCTTTTTATTTGAAACAGCATTTCTTGGATATATATAGTTTAAAATTGTTTCTGCTTCTGCAATTCTGAATACAGGCTCAAATTAATGGCGCATTCAATTTCGTACCGCAACAAATAGTATTAAACATCACTTTGATACTATACTAAAATTCTTTGATAATAGAAATACAAACGCTAGTGCAGAATCGTTTAATTCCAAAATCAAACTCTTTAGAGCTAACCAGAGAGGTGTTAGAGATACACAATTCTTCCTATTTAGATTAGAGAAACTATTTGCTTAATCCCCATAAAATTTACTTGATCCATAAACAGTCAAATACACCAAAAAGAATAAATCTATTAAGAGGCCTTAGAATTTACATACATAGGCCAACAAAAAGTGTTTTTAATCAAATGTCGGCACTATGTCGGCACAAAAGAGAGTATTGAACAAAAAAGGCCTTAATAATCAAATGATTAAAAAGACCTTTTGTACTCGGAGCGGGACTTGAACCCGCACGGCCATAATGGCCATTGGATTTTAAGTCCAACGTGTCTACCAATTCCACCATCCGAGCAGTGGTTGAGCGAAAGACGGGATTTGAACCCGCGACCCTCACCTTGGCAAGGTGATGCTCTACCCCTGAGCTACTTTCGCATAGTTATTATTTTCAAAGTACAACATTTGCAGCTTTAATCCTTTTCAATTCGGAAAGAAATTCGCAAAAACTTATTTCAAATGAAGCTTTTATTAAAGCGGATGCAAATTTAAGCTTTTTAGACAATTCACAAAGTAAAAATCGTAATATTTGAAAAAAATTATTCCAAATTTAAACTCAACCCAACTTTTACGTTTAAACCTAAGTTGGACTTGGTAATAAAATCGGATTCTTCGGAAATAAAATTAATATGTTTATATACATTATTTCCTACAAACGCATTAAAATACAACTTGTTATGCAATTGTGTTCTAAAGTCTAGACCTACGGCAATATCTGTACTTTCATAAACTTGATTGATCTCTTGAGCGTTAAATGCATATCGCGTAATAAATTCCAAGTAAGACCCTAAAGCCAGTTGTGTTACTTTCTGTTTACCAAAATTTCTGCCGAATAAAAACCTTACTGGAGATGTGAGGTCTATAAACCAATCTTCATTTATGCGCCAATCGACATAGGGTATGAAAAGAAATCTAGGAAAATCGGAACCTGATTGCTGAAAAACCAGGCCTGCACCGATTTTCAATGTTTTATTTACACTGTAAATCAAATAGGTGGACGCCGTAAAGTGTAACGGATTATAACTTCCATAATCCCCAGAATACGTGAATCTCGCAGAATAATTTAGAAAAAAAGGATACCCAATCGTATGCGTAAAACTTAAGGCCAAAGAATTGGCATAAAAATTAGTGGGAAAAGGATCCAAATCGTTTTCACTAAAACTATTTTTTGTACGTCGAAAGGTATATTCAGCTTTTAGGATGGCAACTTTGGGCTTAGATGTTGTTGTGTCTACCTTAATGAGCAGCGGCAAAAAAGCGTGAACATTGGTATGGTGTTGCTGTAAATCAAAACCATTAAAAGAACCGTTAGACATTTCATGATTTAAGCTCAATCCCATCTTTTGCCTTAAACCAAAATTGGAATTTATCAATTGAGAAAAACAGTTGTTTTGAATACCAATAATAAAGAAAAAACTTACAAGAGTTTTAAAATACACGTTACCAAAACACTGTAGGATAGTCATTATTAAACTTTATGTATTGGGTTGAAGAATGCGCTTAATTTCATTCAATTTCATCAAAGCTTCAACAGGTGTAAGAATGTTTATGTCCAGATTTAATATCTCTTCCTTGATGCTTTCCAAAAGCGGATCGTCTAATTGAAAGAAACTCAATTGAGTATCCAAACCAACTTTTTGAAGGGTTTCCTTATTGTCTTCAACCGAATGTGCTTCTTCCAATTTTTTTAAAATTTTTTCAGCTTTATGAATAACATGCTGGGGCATTCCTGCCATTTTTGCCACATGTATTCCAAAGCTATGTGCGCTACCACCCGGCTTTAAAGTTCTTAAAAACAATATTTTATCTTTATATTCCTTAATGGATACATTGTAATTTTTTATCCGTTCAAATTGATGCGTCATCTCATTCAGCTCGTGATAATGGGTTGCAAATAGGGTTTTAGCTTTAGAAGGATGTTCGTGCAAATATTCTGTGATGGCCCACGCGATGGAAATCCCATCATAAGTGCTCGTTCCTCGCCCTATTTCGTCCAACAGGACTAAACTTCGATTAGAAATATTGTTGAGAATACTGGCTGTTTCGTTCATTTCTACCATAAAGGTCGATTCGCCCATAGAAATATTATCACTGGCACCTACTCTTGTAAAAATCTTGTCAACTATTCCTATTTGTGCGGATTGCGCAGGCACAAAACAACCAATTTGTGCCAAGAGCACGATGATGGCCGTTTGTCGCAACAATGCTGATTTACCACTCATGTTTGGCCCAGTAATCATAATGATCTGCTGTTCTTCTCTGTCTAAAAACACATCGTTTGCGATATAAGCTTCCCCTTCTGGCAACTGCTTTTCGATAACAGGATGACGACCTTGAGTGATTCTCAAACCAAATTCGTCCGTCATTTCTGGTCTGTTGTATTGTTCTTCTAAAGCCAATTGCGCAAAGCCACTAAGCACATCTAGTTTGGCGACCAAAGCTGCGTTTTGTTGAACAGGCTTGATGTAGTCTTGGCACCAATTCACAATCGATTCGTATAAATGCGCTTCGAGAACACTTATTTTTTCTTCGGCGCTTAAAATTTTAGCTTCGTAAGTTTTTAGTTCGTCAGTAATGTAGCGCTCTGCATTTACCAACGTTTGTTTTCTGATCCAATCCTCTGGAACTTTGTCTTTATGTGCATGTCTGACTTCCAAATAGTAGCCAAACACATTGTTATTTCCAATTTTCAATTTCGAAATTCCAGTCCGTTCGGTTTCTCTTTCAAGCATTTCATCAAGGTAATCTTTACCAGAAAAGGCTAAGGTTCTCAGTTCATCAAGCTCTTCGTTGTATCCTTGAGCTATCACTTGTCCTTTACTCAACAACACCGGCGCGGAATCTTGTATGGCGGTTTTAATTTTTTCTCTTAATACATCACAGGTATTTATTTTGTCTGCAATAACTGTTAAGGATTCATTGTCCAAACTTGCTAAAGAAGCTTTGATAGGAATGATGGCATCGAGCGAATCTTTAAGCTGAATAAGTTCGCGAGGATTTACTTTTTGCGTCGCTACTTTAGAAATTAAACGTTCTAAATCGCTTATTTGTTTGAGTTGAAGTTGAATGTTGTGCAATAACGACTGATTCTGTTTCAAAAAATCGACAGCATCCAGACGTTCTTCAATCTTTTCGATTTGTTTAAGAGGCAAAGACAACCACCGTTTTAGTAATCGGCTGCCCATTGGCGAAATAGTTTTGTCGATAACATCTAAAAGTGTAACGGCTTGAAGTGCATTGCCATGGTACAATTCCAAATTACGAATCGTAAAGCGGTCCATCCAAACATAAGCATCTTCACTTATTCTTGAAATTGTATTGATGTGTTGAAGCTTGTCATGCCTGGTTTCGGATAAATAATGCATAATGGCACCAGAAGCTATAATTCCTTCTTCCAAATGATCAATGCCATAGCCTTTTAGCGAAGTGGTATTGAAATGAGCATTAAGTGTATCTTGAGCATAGTCTATTTTAAACAACCAATCTTCCATAAAAAAAGAATGGAAATTGTCGCCAAAGGCATCTCTAAACTTGGATTTATTAGCTTTTGAAATCAATACTTCACTTGGTGAAAAATTTTGAAGCAATTTGTCGATGTAATCCTCGGATCCTTGAGAGGTCAGAAATTCTCCTGTTGAAATGTCCAAAAAGGCCACGCCAATTTTATGTTTAGAAAAGTGAACCGCACACAAAAAGTTATTGGATTTGCTTTGCAGCACTTCATCATTAAAAGCCACGCCGGGTGTCACCAACTCTGTTACCCCACGTTTTACGATCTTCTTGGTTTGCTTAGGGTCTTCCAATTGGTCACAAATTGCCACGCGCTGACCGGCTTTCACCAATTTTGGCAAATACGTATTTAAGGAGTGATGTGGAAACCCTGCCAATTCTGTGCGTTCGCTTCCATTATTTCGATTGGTCAAAACAATGTTTAAAATCTGAGCTGTTTTCACGGCATCTTCACCGAAAGTTTCATAAAAATCACCTACCCTAAACAGCAATAAGGCGTCTGGATGCTTTTGCTTAATCGTATTGTATTGCCGCATTAAAGGGGTAACTGTCGCTTTTTTCTTTGCCAATGCTTTTGATTTGAATAAGATAGCTAAAGTAAATATAAAGGTTGAGTTTTAAAAGAAAATAAGTCCTTGACTTTTTCTAATAACATTCAATTTCAACTATTTTTGACTTCTTTTTAAATTGAAATGATGCGTAAGCTCAAAAACGAAGAACTACAAAGATTATCCGTTGAAGATTTTAAAGCTTCCGAAAAGTCTAACCTAATTATTGTTTTAGACAACATCAGAAGTCTTAATAATATCGGTTCTGTATTTCGCACTGCGGATGCTTTTAGAGTAAAACACATTTATTTATGTGGCATTACTGCGAAGCCACCCCATAAAGACATTCAAAAAACGGCACTTGGCGCTACTGATAGCGTCTCATGGTCTTATTCAAATGATACTTTGGAGGTTATAAAACAATTAAAGGAATCTGATGTAACCGTACTTAGCATCGAACAAGCTGAAAATAGTACCATGCTTCAAGATTGTAAATTTCATGCGGATACAACATACGCTATGGTTTTTGGACATGAAGTAAAAGGCGTTGACCAAACTATAGTAAACAAAAGTGATGCTGTCGTTGAAATCCCTCAATTTGGCACCAAACATTCGGTAAACATTTCTGTAAGTGTAGGAATTTGCTGTTGGGCGTTTTATGAAAAGGTGTATTTATGATAATGATGAGCTACTAGCTTCTAGCCTTTAGGCTTACGACGCATGATGTTCAATGCGTAAAATTTTATAACACAAAATCACTAAAAGCTAATGGCTATCGACTACTAGCCAAGTCAACCTCTTCTCTCGAAGAAAAATTTCCTTAATAGATGAGAAGCTTTTTTCTCTAAAATGCCTTTTGTTATTGCTGTTTTGGGATGCAAATTAACATTCATGGCTTCAAAACCTCGTTTGTAATCACTTGCGCCAAACACCAATCGTTTAAGCTGACTCCAATACAAGGCACCGGCGCACATGGTACAAGGTTCTAGAGTGACGTACAACGTACATTGGTTTAAATATTTTCCACCTAGATAATTTGCCGCAGCTGTAATGGCTTGCATTTCAGCATGTGCGGTGACGTCGTTTAGCGTCTCTGTCAGATTATGTGCTCTGGCAACAATGGTTTGACCAATGACCACTACTGCACCTACAGGGACTTCCCCAATGGCATATGCTTTTTCAGCCTCTTCAAGGGCTTTTTGCATAAAATAAGTATCATCTATTTCTAAAATCATAAAAATAAAAATACAAAAAATTAAATATCTATTTTTGTCCATATGGCTTATAAGTACTTAAATATTTTAAATTCACCATCAGACCTTCGCGAGTTTACCGTTGAAGAACTGCCGCTTGTTTCGAGAGAGCTGAGAGAATTTATAATTGAAAATGTTTCGAAGTACGGAGGCCACTTAGGTGCTAGCTTAGGAACCGTCGAACTTACGATTGCCCTGCATTATGTATTCAACACACCCAAGGATTTACTGGTTTGGGATGTTGGTCATCAGGCATACGGCCATAAAATTTTAACTGGTCGAAGAGACAGATTTCACTCCAACAGGCAGTTCGGTGGGATATCTGGTTTCCCATCTCGTGAAGAAAGTGAGTACGACGTTTTTGGTGTTGGCCACAGCTCCACCTCTATTTCTGCGACTTTAGGAATGGCTATTGCCAACAAACTTAAGGGACTAAACAAACATCACATTGCAGTGATTGGAGACGCCTCCATTGCATCAGGAATGGCCTTCGAAGGACTAAATCATGCTGGAGATACAGACTCCGATTTGTTGGTAATTTTAAATGACAATTCTATTGGCATAGATGCAAGTGTTGGCGCTTTAAAGGAATATTTGTCTCAAAAGGATGCTGAAAACAAAAACCTTTCAAACAACATTATTGAGGCCTTAAATTTTAAACATTTTGGTCCAATAGACGGACACAACCTTCAAGAATTGGTAGACACGTTAGAACTTTTAAAGACTATTAAAGGGCCAAAATTTTTACACATCCACACCATTAAAGGCAAAGGCTTAAAACCTGCTGAAAAAGACCAAGTGACTTATCATGCCCCTGGTAAATTTGATAAAATCACAGGAGAATTGTTTCAAAAACCAGTAGCTGATAATTACATGAAATATCAAGATATTTTTGGAAAAACTATTCTTCATCTTGCCCATAATGATGAAAAAATTATCGGTGTAACTCCAGCAATGCCGACAGGAAGTTCTTTAAAATACATGATGGAAGAACTCCCTCATCGTGCTTTTGATGTTGGTATCGCCGAGCAGCATGCTGTCACATTCTCAGCAGGTATGGCAACACAAGGATTTAAGGTGTTCTGCACAATTTACTCTACTTTTTTACAACGTGCATATGACCAAGTGATTCACGATGTTGCTTTACAAAATCTACCCGTAGTATTCTGTGTGGACAGGGCTGGAATTGTTGGCCAAGATGGCGCCACGCATCATGGTGTTTTTGATATTTCGTTTTTAAAATGTATCCCAAACCTAATCATCGCATCTCCATCAAATGCGAAGGATTTTCAAAATTTGCTTTATACCGCTTCTACATACGTTGAACATCCAATGGTTATTAGATATCCAAGAGGAAATAGCGATGTTAAAACTTTAGACATGACATTCCAATCCATAGAAATTGGAAAAGGCATTTGCCTGAGAAAAGGTAAAAACACAGCGATTCTTTCCATAGGAAAAATGCGATGGAATGTCGAAAAAGCCATAGAACAATCACGAAAGGACATCAGCCACTATGACATGAGGTTTATAAAACCATTGGATATCGCTATGCTTGATGATATTGCAAAACACCATGAACATATTATCACCATTGAAGATGGTGTTCTTAGTGGCGGTTTTGGAGAAAGTATTCAATCTTACTTTTCACAACATCATCCAAAGCTGAACGTAAAATGCTTAGGTATAAGCGATGAGTTTATACAACATGGGGAAACAGAAGCCCTATTTGATAAAATAGGATTATCCTCAAAAAAAATTCTAGAATATTTGAATACCCTTTAGAGTTATTCTTTTATAATTTTCTGAATGTGTTTCGTATTTTCAGTAGTGACTTCCACAACATAAACACCGCCTTGAAGACTTTCAACAAAAACGTTTATCGAATTAGAAAAATCTTCTACTTCTAAATTTTTGACGAGTTTTCCATCTATCGAAAACACTTGAACACCTAGAATTCTGTCATTAGTCTGTAGCATTTCAATCGTAAAGAATTTATCCACTGGATTTGGATAAATACCAATATTAAAGTTATCACGATCATTAGAACCCAGAGTATTTATCACTCCGATCTCAAATCGATAAGGATCGAAAGACGTTGGAATGCTTTCATCTATATTAAAATTATACAAATTCTGACCCTCAGAAAGAGGTGTTTGTGTTGTCAAATAATGGTCTATTAAAAAGAGTTCATCAACATTGAATATATTTTCAACTGAAATATCAAGATGATAATTTAAATCAGAATAATTAGTAATGTATAGCAAAGTATTATCTGTATCTAAATTACTATCTCTTTTATCTACAGACAAGTATTCATTAGCATTAAAAATAGCTAAATTCTCAGATGAATTCCATAGTTTGATGGCATCCTCATCATTTACTGCATTGGTAAAGTTGTCTCCATATTTTACACAAACAGCATCGCTTAAATCATTTGTGTCGTCGTTATTGAGATTTATGTTTATGGCCAAATTTGTATTTGAACTATATACACCAGTCGTTACTGTTTGGTCTTGGTCTTTTTTAAATTCTTCTTTAAAAGTCATTGTTGGATTGGCAGCAGTAGTGACGATAAAGAAAGACTTGTTAGGCTGTAAATATTCGTCTGCTTCAGAAGTCGCTGGTACTACAGAAGGTGTTTCTTCGGAAATATCCACAGTGACAAAAACACCATTATTACTTAAACTTGGATCGTACAAATAAATAAAATTGCTATTTAATCCTGTTGTCGTATTTGCTTCTAAAAGCGATTTTATATTAACTTGAGCTTGGTAAGGATTTCCAATTAGATTAAAATCTTCAATCCCACTGGATAATCCGCTAACTGAAAAATCGCCAATGTGCATATCACCTAATGTTCTTAGCGTTGTAGAACCTTTGACATAATCATTTGTTAAATCTATAGATCGATCACCTCTTAAGAAGATAGAATATGGCTGTCCAGCACTAAAAGACTCAGATGTTGTTCCCGAGGATTGAGAATAAGTTTGTGACCCGTTGTTCCAATAATACAAACTCGCAAATCCAGAATTCGTAACATCAAAACCTCCTGTTGCAGATGTTGCACCCGTTATATGTGTTCCATAACCAGGTCGTGGATTACTTACTCCTCCAACTGTTGTAACTTGACCACCTTCTTGAAGATTTTCTGAAATTGTCCCATTTGTAGTCACACTAGAGGATAAAAATCTAAAAGCTCTATTGCTAGCAGGCACATAACGCTCGACTAAAACATCACTAATGCTTCCGGGAATAGACTCCTCTACTACAGCGGTTAGACTCTCATTCGGACTAATAAATGTTAATCCACTTACAGTGTTAACCTCCGGCGTATCTACAATACTGCTGTTAGCATCAAAATTCCCACTTTCCACCTTAAACTGTTCCAAAAGCGCCACATGACCTCTTGAAATGCTTGCTGTGTTTGAGATTTTGTTTAAAATAATATAAGGAATGCTATCGGATTCCGTAGTACTAAATTGCAAATCCTGAGCAGCATTGCTGTTTGCATTTCCTGAGCCAATGTGAAATAAGGCCTTATTTGTTCCATCTGTAAATCGCATCTCCCCATCGTTAATCAAATCTCCATCAATAACGAATGCTGTATTATTATTTAAAGTTAAAGCCCCTTCAACCTGAACAGACGATCTTGAATACAAAGTATCGCTCTCACTTACGTATAATTCACCTGAATTTGAAATGAACAATTGCGCTGTAGCCTGTTCAACACTGAAAAGCATAATTGTAAACAAAAGTATTTGTAAAAAATGTTTCATAATCAATTTGGATATTTTTGTATTACTACTTAAACTAAGTCTTTTTGTTTTGAAAACACGTATAATGATGGCAATATAAAAAAAATCTAACTATTCAAAGAATTTTTATTGCTCTTAACATTTCACGTTTACCTGGAGGTCCTGTGATTTTTTCGACCTGAAAACCAATCTCTAACAAGTCGCGTCTTACGCTTCCTTTGCAACAATAGGTTACCCAAACACCATGTGGATTTAGGATATCATACATGTTTTGCAAAATAGTTTTGTGCCATAAGTGAGGCTGCACTCTTGGACCAAAGGCATCAAAATAAATGACATCATATTTGTCTTGAGTTTGAAAAACATCAAGGTCTAAGTTCAGTTTTTTAAGTTTAAATAGTGAAGAAATCTGGTTAAATTGTTCCCAAGTAGAATGGTGCAAAGCATTAAAAAATCCCTGATCTTCAGGCGGAACGTAATTTAACTGTTTGAGCATTTCTTCTTGAATCGGGTATTTTTCAATACCTGTATAGCGTAAATCGAGATTATATGTTTTAGAAAATTTATAGGATAGGTAGGCATTTAAACCAGTTCCAAAACCCATTTCCAGAATTGATAAATGAGGTGGAAACGCATCTTTGATTCTAAACTCTAAACCACTTTGTATGTATACATGCAATGCCTCTTTGATCGCTCCATGTTGGGAATGGTAACTTTCGTTCCATTCTGGAAAATGAATGGTTTTCGAACCATCTTTTGTTGTAATGAGTTGTTTTTTCAAGCTTTACTTCTTTGCATAAAAAAACATGCTTCCAAATGATAATAATTCAGAAGCATGAGCATATAAATCTAAACTAACTAATGCCTTATTTTAATAAATATACACCATCAGCAGTGAAACCATAAGTAACTTCTGGCTCGGTAATTGCAGCAATTTCTTCTTCAGATTTGCCAGCATCTTCAGCATAATGCTTTAACTCATCAACTGAAGTTTCTGTTACAAAAGCCTTGCCATGGACAATCGCTTCGCTTTCTGCAATGTCTTTGGGCACAAAGAAACCATAGTCTTTAAATCTTACAAAGCTTTCAGAGTCTTCTGGCATTTCTAATCGCATCCAGCATCCTTTTTTAGAACATACGGAGTTGACTTTAGATTGAAAAACAACATCAATCGTATCTCCAGGTTTTAAGCTTTTGTATTTCTCGAATGCTTCTTCTGCACTCATAGAAGGCATAATGTCAAATTCTTCTCCAAAAAACTGTTGAGTGTCTTCTACAGCTACTTCTTCTGTTTTTGATTCTGGATTTGCCTCTACTTGAGCCTCCTCTGTTTGCTTACATGATACGAATACGATAAAAAATAAGCAGATAATTGAATATTTCATAATTTTTTAGTGTTTTTAAAGGTTTACAATATGAAAAAATTAATAATTATGCTAGTTTGCATGAGCTCAAAATTGAGTATCTTTGCAAATACAAAAATACAAAATGGAAATCAAAACGGCACTTTTAAATATCACAAAAACACAAAATTCTAAGATTGATCAGGTAGATTTTAGCAATCTTCCTTTTGGAAAAACATTTTCCGATCATATGATGTATTGCGATTTTGTCGATGGAGAGTGGCAGCAACCTCAAATTGTTCCTTATGGACCAATGCAATTTGATCCGTCCACAAAAGTTTTCCATTATGGCCAAGCCGTTTTTGAAGGCATGAAAGCTTTTAAAGATGAAGATGACCAAGTATGGCTGTTTAGACCAGAGCGTAATTTTGAACGTATCAACAAATCGTCAAAACGTCTTGCTATTCCAGAATTTCCAAAAGAGTATTTTATGGAGAGCCTAAAAACCCTTTTGACCTTAGACCATGAATGGGTTAAAAAAGGACAAGGCAACTCGTTATACATCAGACCATTTGTTATTGCTACAGAAAATGGTGTAGCCGCCGCGCCTTCTACATCCTACCGATTTATGATTATAACTTGTCCTGCAAGAGCCTACTATGATGTGCCAATTAGGGTTTTATTTTCTGAAAAATATAGCCGTGCTGCGAACGGCGGTGTAGGATTTGCAAAGGCTGCTGGCAACTACGGCGCACAGTTTTTCCCTACCAATATTGCCAAATCTAAAGGATATGAGCAAATTATCTGGACAGATGCCAGAACGCATGAATACCTTGAAGAAGCAGGCACAATGAATATGTTTTTCAGAATAAATGACAAAATTATAACAGCTCCAGTAAGTGACCGAATTCTAAATGGTGTAACACGTGACAGTGTGATTCAATTGGCTAAAGACAATAATATTGAAGTCGAAGTTGCTCCAGTAGAAGTTAAGCGCATCAAAGAAGCAGCAAAAAAAGGTGAACTCCTAGAAATTTTTGGTACAGGTACAGCTGCTACAATTGCTCAAGTTCTTGGTTTTGAACATGGCGGCTTTGTTCACGAACTTCCAAAATTAAAAAATCCTTATGGCGGTTTCTTTAAGAAAAAGCTTCAAGACATCCAATACAATAGAGCTGAAGACATCCACGGATGGCGTTTTGGTGGTTATTAATGCATTCTAGAAATATGAAAATATACTGCTGCCTCAACATTGGGGCAGTTTTTTTAGCACGATATCAAACACATTAAGCCTTTTGAAACTTTTTAAGGTAATGGCTAAAAATGGCTTTCACAGACATGATATTTAACGGAAATTCTAAGAATACATGCATCATACTAAGCATAAGCAATAAAGCTAATCCCATTTTGTAATCCATGGTATACAAAGCTACCGACATGATCCAGACTACTCCTATTGTCAAAGATTTCTTTGTTGTCAGCTTTTTATGCCAGCCAATAACAGAAGTTTTAGAAAACCAATTCAGATAATGATAGGTATAAGAGAAAGCGATAAAAATTTGAATCTTTATATCTATGATGTCGTTAAACACAAAAGTCGTCCCATCTGTGAGCCCAAACACTTTAGACAAATTGGTGTTGAGCAAGTAAAAACTATTGTCCACAATGGTACTTTGAACGTTTTCTGAAATATTGTACTGACTCCCGTCAACATTAATTAGGAAAATAAACAAAGGCACGACAGCCATTAAAACCACATTAAGGCTTCCAAAATTAGCCTTTGACTTTAGGTTACCATACCACATAAACAACATGGTAAATAGGTACACATGAATGATTGTTGGCAAAAAGACACCCACCCAAATATTAAAGGCTTCTAAATTATTAACTAACAAAATGACTACACAGGACAACACAACCAAGAGGATGCGGTTTCTTAGGTTTGGCACATATAAAAAAGCATAAGCTAATACCAAGGCCATCAATATGAGACCATTGGTATAACTGGACCAAACGTTCTCTACAAACCCATAAAATATACTTGACGAATTTGTTGATTTCAATAACTTTGAAATATGCGGTAACGCCACTCCTAACGAAAAAATAATGATGATATAAATCCAATATTTATTTTTAACCACATATTTTTTGTCTCGAATCCAATTTATTTCTGTCAGGTAATGCAAAGGCCCAAGAATAGCATACATTAAAAGAAATAATTCAAAAGGAAAGTAAAAGGCAAGAGCAACTGAGAGCAGAATTAAAAATGTATTTAACAAATCTACGTGGCTCTTCATAACTGTATTCTTAGGGCTAAAAATAAACAAACTGTTGATACCATTTATAACTTGAAATTACAATAATAAATCGCTTTTTTTCCTTTTTACAGCAATTTCAAATCACAAATGGTATTAGATAAAAACTCAAAACAGTTTGAATACCGGTATTTAATTTGATAATAGGCTATCAATCAAATTTTAAAGCGCGCCACTCGTAACGTCCTGAGGAGTTTGTGCAGACTTTTAATTTTTTGTCCTTTGCATCGTAGCCAAAGTTACCTTCTACAGATGCATCGCAGGTAAACAATTGTCCGGAGCTGTTTCGATTTAAAGACCTTACACTACCATCGACATCCATCGCAGAGGCAGGAGTCGTTGTGTTGACACCGACTTCTCCAGTCATGGCTATGGTTGGCAAAACATCTGTACCAAAAGAAGAGTTGAAGCCTGTCGTTTCATAGGTTTCTACACCATCACAATTATTGTACGCATAAACCTGAAAATAATAAGTAGTATTGGCCGTTAAGCCCGTTATCTCTACATTAGAAAACTCAGACGTTCCGAAATAGACTGCTTGTTGACCAGCGCTATTCCAAGAAGCATCAGCAACTGGTTCTGCGCCGTTAGAAGGTGCTACAAAAGCATTTGTGTCATTCATATAAGCCACATAGCCATCTGCTTCTCCTTTTGGAGTTTCAAATCCTGATAACACGATAGTGGTATCTGTAGACGTTCCAAATACAGCATTTTTTATAGGATTTGAAGGGCTTGTACAACTTTGTAAAATTCCTATCGCCGTTTGCAAACTACTGACTTGACTTTCCAAATTGTCAATTTCGGACTGTTGGTTTGTGTTTTCTGTTTGAAGCGTTGCTAAAATTGGATTTAAATCTACATCAACAGAAGCTCCATTTTCAATAGAAATAGTAAGCACATTATTGCCACCCAAAGTGGCAGAAGTCAAGTTCTGTGCGTCCGTGTTGTCGAGATAACTTGATAAATCAACAGAACCGCCATCTGTTAAGCTCAACACATTACTCTGATCATTTAAACTTAAATCTTGTGTATCTGTATTATCTAAGTAGCCCGAAAGATTCACAGAACCTCCATCGGTTAAACTTAGAATATTACTAACATCTAAACTCAAATCCTGTGTGTCTGTATTATCTAAAAAGCTAGACAGATCTACAGAACCACCATCGGTTAAACTCAACACATTGCTACCATCTAAACTCAAATCCTGTGTGTCTGTATTATCTAAGTAACCAGACAAATCTACAAATCCTCCATCCGTTAAACTTAGCACATTACTTCCATCTAAACTTAAATCTTGCTCATCAGAGTTTTGCATGGAGTTCCAGCCTAAACCGTTCCAATAAAATACCGTGTTTAATTCGGAATCATAGACTACCATACCTTCGTCGGAAGTAGTTAATCCATTCATGAAAGTTGCACGTTCCGTCGTGGTCATACGGTTTAGCTGTAAACCTTTATTAGCTCCTGTTAAGTCTAAAGAAGCCTTTATATTTGGGGTATCTGTACCGACGCCTACACTTAAAGGGTTTGTGGCACCACCTAAGACCATGGTATTGTCTATATTGGCGTTCGCCAAATTGCCTATGGCAAATGAATATTTACCAGAAGCTACTGAAGATTTTCCTATAGCTACAGAAAGTGAATCTGTGGCTTGTGCTTCGTAACCTAAAGCCATATTATATTTTGCATCTAAAGAACCAGACCCTGTGGCATTTACTTGCGAATTATAACCTAAAGTAATTCCACCATCGGTTTGAGCCACCGTGGTAGAACCAATGGCTATTGCGAATGGGTTATCTACATCTACAGAACGACCAATACCGACCACATCATTCTCTTCGATATCGACCCTATCTCCAATACCGACTGAATAATCTGCTAGGGCTTGCATATTTCCTAAATAACCCATCATAATAGAATTAGATCCTCTAACGTCATGATCTATCCCTAAGGATATTGAGAACGGACCATCTATAAAGGAGTAGTTACCGAAGCCCATCACATTGTTGTTACTTGCAGTAATATCATACCCGAAAAACATCGTGTTAGAGCGGTTTGTATTGTCAAAATCTGCTAAGGATCCCATACCTACATTATACTGGCCTTCTCTGTTCGTAAAACCTGCTGAAAATCCAACATAAGTATTGTGATTGGCATTTGTAGTACTATTCGTTCGATTGTTATCCCAACCAGCTTGTGCACCAATAAAGGTATTGTAATCCGCCCATTCGGTTGCAGGCCCAGCTGCTGCACCAACCATGGTATTGTAGCGTCCATCGCCGATATCTATCCCTGCCGAGTCACCTACAGCAGTATTATGATCGCCGTCGTCTACATCGCTCATAGATTCACTGCCAACAGCTACGTTTCTGTAGCCCACATCGGATGATATTCCTGCTTCGTTGCCTACAAAAACCTGCTTATAACCTGTTGTATTAGCAAACCCCGCATCTTCACCGATAAAAGTATTTTCATAACCTGTTGTATTTAAGGTTCCTGCTTCCTCTCCTATAAAGGTATTGTCGTAACCTGTTGTATTATTCTCTCCAGCTTCGGTTCCAAGGAAGGTGTTGTCCCCACCAGTAGTAGTTTTATACCCTGCTTGCCATCCAACAAAAGTATTGTCAAATCCTGTTGTATTAGAATAACCAGCTTGATAACCAATAGCAACAAGTTCGGACGTTGTAACACTTCTCCCTGCTTGATACCCAATTAGTGTTGTTTGTCTTCCTGAAGTTAAAAAGCTGCCCGTGCTATCGCCATACATGGTATTAAAATCACCAGAAGTTATGCTTACTCCTGAACCTGTTCCAGAAGTCTCGTTTAAGGTCTGTGCACTACTTGCTGTCAGAACAAGTAGTGAAAAGATAAAAAATAGTTTTAGTTTCATCATCAAATGTTTTGTGTTATTCCGTTTTTTTACTTAAGAGTGCAGATTGCACCTGTACAACATTAGAGCGTGTGGTCTCTAGTTTATCATTTGTCTTATTTTTAAGGGATAAAATGATTTTAAACCTTAACTTATCATTATTTGTAAACTGCAAAGAGGTAAACATAATTTTGTCCTTCGTATCATAGGTGCTGTAAAGCACGCCATTAATAAGCGTTGCTGTAAACTCCATGCCCTTATTGTCCGATATGGCGTAATAGCCTTTTTCCTCGTCTATGATGTGTAAGTGATAAACATTGGTTTGTTTACCGTCCTTCTGGTAGTAAGAAAATTGGTAAACAAACACATTTTCTTTATCGGACGGCTTGATCGTAAAATCTGTGGGTATGTTCGCCACTGTACCTGTTTGGTCAGAGACACTTAAATTACCAGAATATTCGCCCAAATACGCATAAGGAAAGGCAACAGGCGTCGGAAATTCGTCATCTAACCGTGTTTCCTTTGGGGTTTGGGCATACCCAAAAGAATTAATTAGACTAAGACTAATTAAAAACAAAAGCAGCTTATAATTCAATTGTATTAACATTACTTATGCTTTCTATTTATATTTTTTGCAATATAAATTATTTTTTAAAAATACATTTTGTGTTAACTATTGTTCAATCAAGCCAATGAATGTTTTTCTTATAAAAAAGGACACTATTTTTAACGCATATTGTTCATAAAATACCTACTTTTCCAAAAAATAAATAGCAGTTGAAGTATTTAAAAATTGATATGAAAAACATTGTTGAAGCTGTTTTATTTTTAGTCGTGTTGAGTATTTACTGTTTTGGGATTTCCGATAGCATTAACTTTTGGGACAGCCCAGAATTTATGGTCAGCAATTATACCTTTCAGGCTTCTCATCCTCCTGGAGCACCATTGTACACCATGTTAAGTAGCATGGTTTTAGTGTTTTTTTCAAGTGAAAATACAGCTTTGGTTTGTAATGCTATTTCTGCTTTTTTTGGCGCTCTCACTGCACTTATCGTGTTTAAAATTACTTATTTGATGGCCTTACAAGTGCTTGAAAAATACCTGACGAAATACCTTAAACCATTTTCAATTGCAAGTGGTGCATTGGCATCGCTTAGTCTTGCGTTTTCTACTTCTTTCTGGACGGCATCTATAGAAACCGAAGTGTACACCATGTCTTTTGCCTTGTTTAGCATTTTGATTTACATCATGTTATTATGGTATTCTGCACAAAATAAATCTAAAGCGTTTAAACTCATGAGCATTTTCTTTTTAGTTCTAGGTCTTGCCGTAGGCGTTCACATGATCCTCATGGCATGTGTCCTCCCTTTTTGTTTGCTCATAGTTATCAAAAAACACAATTTGAGTCTAAAGTCTTTAGCACTAGGATTGTTATTTGGCTTGTTAAGTTTTGTATTTATCCAACGTGTTGTGATTGGAAAAACGATATCTGTGGCTTCATCAATCGATCAATACGCCGTTAATCAATTAGACTTTGCTGTCAATACTGGAGCTTTGCTCTTTTTTGTACTCTTGTTGGTCCTTTTAGTTCTGTCCCATTTGATATTTCAAAACTACTCGAAACCCATAGCAAGTCAATTTTGTTTGTTTGTTTTGGTTTTTTTAGCTGGATCAAGTTCTTACCTCTTGCCTTTAATGACCTCAGAGACCAATACTTTGGTCGCAGAAAAAGTGGATACCCCACAACGCCTACAAAACTACATCAGCGGACAACGTTTTGGTCTAAATGATATCCCATTGCTTTATGGCCCGGTGTACAATGCACAACTGGATACCAACAGACCCTTTTTAAATACCGAACCCATTTACACCTATGACGCTTCAGAAAAAAAATACATTGAAACCCACGATGGCCTAAAGAACCAAGTGAACTACAGTTCTAAATTTAAAATGCTTTTTCCAAGGATGTTCGATGCCAATAATGCACCAAATTACAGGTCTTGGACAACGGTTAATGGCAAAAAAATTCAGCATAAAATTCAAGATAGTCTAGCGACCTTTACGATTCCAACTTTTTCTGAAAATCTAAGTTTTTTTTACAACTATCAAGTCTCTTGGCTCAATTTAAGGTACCTCTATTGGAATTTTATTGGTCGACAAAATGATCGGCATGGCTTAGGTTACATTAAAGATGGAAATTGGGTAAGCGGTATAGGCATGTTTGACGACTATCGTGTTGGAGACCCATCATTTGTCCCAGAACATTACCAGACTAACAAAGCATCGGACTCTTATTATTTTATTCCTTTTTTGCTTGGGCTAATTGGTTTTGTGTTTCTGCTAAGGCACTACACTTATTCCTGGATAATGGGTTTACTTTTTTTAATATTTGGACTAGGCATTACTGTATACGTCAATCCACTTCCTTCGAGCATTTTAATACGAGAACGGGATTATATCTTTATCGGATCATTTATTATTTTCTCCATTTGGATAGGACTATCATTGGCGTTTATATTGCTTCAACTTCAAAAAATTACTAAAAAAACACTTATACATGCTGCAACAGGCATCATTATATTTGTCTTAGTGCCAGGCCAATTACTGGCCAAAGGATGGGACAACCATCAAAATAGCAATGATCGATTTGCTTACGAGTTTGGAAAATCGTTTTTAGAAGCCTGCCCGGAGCAAGCGATTTTGATTACCAATGGCGATAATATGACATTTCCACTTTGGTACATCCAAGAAGTTGAAGGCTTTCGCACAGATGTTCGGGTGATAAATTTTGACCAACTCAACGTAGATACTCATATTGAAAATTTAAAAGGTCAAAAACTTGCGTCGTTACCCATACAATTGGATTTAAACAAATCACTGTATCTTGAGGGTATAGAAAAGCTTGTTCCGTTTCAAAAAGAAACAAACGAACCCATTAATCTTGAAGTCCTTACAAAATTTATAAATTCGGATAAAACCTTGACCAATTGGAATGGCAGGTCACGGCATTACATCCCGGGAAATATATTTGAGGTAAGCATTGACAGCACAGTTTTTAAGGATTTATCATCAACCACTTATCATGCAGGCTTGCTTAAGTCTATGATTTGGACATTTCCAAAAGACTTTTATGGCCTCAATGACATTGTACTTTTAAATATTATAAAAAACAACATTAACCAGCGCCCCATATGTTTTGCGAACATCGGTAAAGAGTCCCATAAAATAGGATTAAACCCATTTTTAATTCACAAAGGCATGGTAAGCCAACTGGCACCAATTGCCCGTATGTCCAAAACTGAAAATCCAAAATTAGTCGACACCAAAGTGGCACTAAAACATTTGGTTTCAACGCCTTCGTTTACCCCGTTTAATTCTGATTTAACTTACGTAAAAGATGAAAACAAAACATACGCCGCAACCATAATTCGTTCAAATTACTACTTTTTAGCACAAGCCTTATTCGAAGAAAACAATACAGATCAAGCGCTAAAGACCATTGAAACATGCTTAGAATTGTTCCCTAATGACGAAGTAGCCTTTAAGCAGTATGCCTTTGCACTCGGGAAACTATATTTCAAAATAGGACAATTAGAAAAAGGAAACGCCATATGCCAAACGGCAATGCATAATGTATGGCAAGAATTACAATGGATGACGTCCATAGACCCGCCAAACCCAATTATAAATATTAAGCATGCCAACAATACCCTTTATAACATGTACAAACAAATGAACAAACAAATAAAAGCGTATAATGAAAGTTATGCTTTGGCCAATCAAAAGAAAATAGAGGCTTTTAATGTTAAGTTCAATGAGTGGGTAAAAACAAATTGGCCTTACGACAACTAACATGATATTTTCAACCGAAATTACTTCGTCTCAAATACCTTCTGACAACCCACTTTTTAAAAGGACACTAAAGGCCTATAGTATTTTAGCTGAAAATCATTTAGGAAAAACATTGGAAATAGGAAGTGGCGAAGGCTATGGCATACCTATTTATAAACAAAAAACGTCAAGCCTATCCGTTATAGATAAATCTAAACCCAACTTAGCTGATATCAGCAAAAAATTTCCTGACATAAGCATTTACAATTCTAAAATTCCTCCATTAGCTTTTATAGAAGACAATAGTTTTGATAGCATTGTTACTTTTCAAGTCATTGAACATTTAAAAAATCAAGACTTATTTATCAAAGAGGTGTTCAGAATACTAAAACCGAATGGGACTGCTTACCTTACCACACCAAATAAGGTTAAAACGATTGTCCGAAATCCATGGCACTATAAAGAATTTGATTATGCTGAAATGGCGGCTTTGTGCAAAGCTCAATTTAACAATGTAAAGATTTATGGCATCAAAGGAAATGCTAAAACAGACCTGTACTACAAAAAAAACAAAGCTTCGGTTGAAAAAATATTGAAATATGATGTCTTAAAATTACATAATAAATTACCACCTCAACTACTCCGATTACCCTATGAGATTTCAAATCGTTTAAACAGAAAAAAGCTTCAAAAGTCCAACACAAAACTTGTTGAAGAGATCAGTTTAGAGGACTACAACTTAAGCGAATGTAGTGAACACACCTTAGATTTTTATTGTATTTTAAGGAAGTAATTACTCATTTTACCTATGTTTCTATAAAGAGTTGTTTTGCTTTAATTTTAGACAGCTTAAAATTCAAATCACCAAAAATTAATGAATACGTTAGTTGAATATAAAGTAGTTCATGCAAAAATTTGAGTTCAATTAAAAAATCACTTACTTTTGGACAAAAATGGATATTTCTGTAGAACTGACATTTTCACCACTGCAAGATGATTTTGAACCTCCCATTATAGATTTAATCACATCTTTACGAGAAAGTGGACTTCATGTAAAAGAAAACCCTTTAAGCACACAAATTTATGGCCCATACAAGAACGTTATGGCTATTCTTAATATCGAGTTTGAAAAAGCCCTTTCTGCCGTTGAACATGGCCTGCTTTATATTAAAATTGTAAAGTCCAATAGACAAGACTATGAGCCCCATTTTTGATTGGTTTTTTGGCCAATACCAAGATGTACCTAGTTATTTGGTTGTACTGGAAATTGTAGCTGTAATTTTTGGTTTATTCAGCGTTTGGTTTTCCAAACGGGACAATATTTTGGTGTTTCCCACAGGCATTATAAGCACACTCATTTTTGTATATATTCTATTAGTTTATGAACTCCTTGGAGACATGTTGATTAACGCCTACTACTTCCTCATGAGTATTTATGGATGGATTTTATGGAGCAGAAAGGATAAAGGCGATTTTTATTTACCCATCACTCAAATACAAACCAATGCCGAAATCAAAAAAATAGTACTGATTTTCGTCTGCACTTTGGCATTCGTGGTTAGCGTGTATTTTGTTTTTGACAAATGGGATTCATGGACAGCCTATGTCGATACGATAACCACAGGCATTTTCTTTATCGGCATGTGGCTAATGGCTAAAAAGAAAGTAGAAAATTGGACGTTTTGGATTATTGGAGACATTATATCCGTACCTTTATACCTTTATAAAGGATTAATTTTTTCGGCATTTCAATACGTTATCTTTACGATAATCGCTTATTACGGTTTAAAAGCATGGCAGAAACACATCAACGAACCCAACACGACCTTATTAAAGTAGTTTTTTATGGACCAGAATCCACTGGCAAGACAACTTTGGCCAAAACCTTAGCCAAAGAATACCAAACCACTTGGGTGCCCGAATATGCCAGAGATTATTTACAAGACAAATTTGACAAGACCAAACTGCCTTGCGAAGCACATGATTTGTTGCCTATTGGCAAAGGCCAGCGAAGATTGGAGAATAAACAAAGCCTAGATGCCAATGGGTTTTTGTTTTGTGATACGAATGTTCTCGAAACCTATGTGTATTCCAAAATCTATTTTCCAGAAGTAGATTTTCCGGAACTCAAACAAATGGCTTTGGAGGAACATTATGATTATTATTTTCTTACAAATATCGATGTCCCTTGGGAAAAAGATGATTTGAGAGACAAGCCTGATGAAAGAGAAGATTTATTGACATTATTTAAAGATTTCTTAATAAAATACGGTAAAAAGTTTGTAATTTTAAAGGGTGGATTAGATGAAAGAATTGCCACCGTAAAACGCACAATTGAAAATTGATTTGATATGAAATTAAATACAGCAGATTTAGAATTATTAGCGCAAAAAAACATAAGCAAAGAAACCCTCGAACAGCAAATTGAGACTTTTAAAAGTGGCGTTCCGTTTGTCAACATCATCGATTCTGCAACAATTGATAATGGCATCCATACCATAAGCGATGCCAACCAAAAAATGTACATCAATTACTACGACAGTTCCAAAGCAAAGGTGGTAAAATTTACACCTGCAAGTGGCGCTGCAACACGTATGTTTAAGGCTGTTCATGCTTTTTTCAACACCGTTGCAATGCGTGAAGAAGACATTAAAGCTGCTTTGACAAAAGAAGAATTTAGTCTTTTAAACAACTTGTTTGTAGGATTAGAAAACTTGGCCTATTACCACCAAGCTTTAGACAAAGCCCAAGAACTTTATCCTGATTTTAATAATCAATCTGCAGTTGTTCAAAAAGCGCTTGTTTTAAAGGCTTCTATCGAGAAAAATGGCCTAAACATTGGCGAACTACCAAAAGGTCTGATTCCTTTTCATAAGTATAAAGATTCGTCTTACAGCCCTTTCCAAGAACATCTTGATGAAGCAAAACATTATGCCAGCAAAGACGGCAAGGCATTTCTAAATTTTTCAATATCAGAACATCACGAAGAAAAATTTAAATCCGAATTAAAAACATACTTAGACAGAAACTCCTCTTCGGATATAACCTATAATGTTGCGTTTTCGTTTCAAAAATCGTCTACAGATACTATTGCGGTAAATCTTGATAATTCGCCTTACAGAAACAAAGAAGGAAACCTGGAATTCAGACCAGGTGGTCACGGCGCATTGATTTATAACCTCAATCAAATTGATGCAGATGTCATTTTTATAAAAAACATAGACAATGTATCCAAAAGAGCTCAAGACAAAAAAGACACCATTGAGTATAAAAAAATATTAGCTGGTATTCTGCTATCCATTCAAGATAAAATATTCGATTTTCAAAAGAAATTAGAAGACTCTTCAAATGAGGCACTTATTGAAGAATGCAGAACCTTTATGAAGGAGAATCTAAACATCAAAAATCCTTCGCGCACATCCAAGGAAATCATCGAAGAACTTAGAAAACCAATCCGTCTATGCGGAATGGTGAAAAATGATGGCGATCCTGGTGGTGGACCATTTTGGATTAAAGACAAGGGGAAAGTTTCTCTTCAAATTGTAGAAACCTCTCAAATTGATGTTTCTAAAAAAGACCAAAAACTTATTTTAGACCACGCCACCCATTTCAACCC
>JAUIFC010000017.1 GCA_030429455.1 Bacteroidia bacterium
CACAGATATTCCCTCAGGGTCTTGGGGCAATGAAGCACATGTAGGCATAAACCAAGCTGTTACAGTCGCAGAAGCTGGAAATTATCTCTTAGATTTAAACATAACAACGAATGGAATCAATGAACTTTGGTTTGAAGTATGGGTGGGAACAGATGCTCCAACCTCCGGAATTGATTATAATGAAAATCAGGGAGGTACCAGAGTACTGAATGTAAACTCTTGGGATTGCGGGAATACGGTGACCTATTCAGGGTCTATGGCCGCAACAAATTGCACTGGAGTAGATGGTACTATTTCACTGGATGCCGGTACTTACTATGTTGTTATAAGAAGTGGCGGTTTCACTTTTGGCGAAGGAGGTGTCATAATTGATAATGTTTCCATGGTTAAAGTAAACTGATAAGATAGACTTTTATCAAATAAAAAATTAAACATACTATTTGTGTTAGTCCCTAAACTGTTTTACTGGTTATATCCAGGCCAGTAAAACTTTTTGTACAATATGTTAAACATATGTTGATCATTAATTAATCAATATATATAAAAAATCAAAATGAAAAGAATTACAGTACTACTTGCAATACTTTTAATGCCCTTTACAAGCTGGTGTCAGGGTCTTGTAGCGCAAGGAACAGAAATTGTCAACTCCAATGGAGATCCAGTATTATTAAGAGGATATGGTCCTGGAGGATGGCAGATTATGGAAGGCTATATGATGCAAACGTCTGGTTTTGCTGGGGCACAGCATGAAATCAAAGAAAAATTAATCGACTTGATGGGTGAAACCAATACCGAAACGTTTTTTGCAAAATGGAGAGAAAATCATTTTACACAACGTGATGTAGACTCCTTGGCAGCTTGGGGATTTAATAGTATCCGTATCCCCATGCATTATAACCTTTTTACCCTTCCTATTGAAGAAGAACCCATTCCTGGCGAAAATACTTGGATAGAAACTGGTTTTGAATTGATTGATGATGTCCTTGCTTGGTCTGCACCTCACAATATTTATGTTATTCTGGACATGCATGCTACACCTGGTGGACAAGGCACAGGATCTGAAATTAATGATTACGACCCTGACAAACCCTCACTATGGGAAAGTCAGGAAAATAGAGACAAACTAGTGGCTCTTTGGGAAAGAATTGCCAACAGATATAAGGATAATGAATGGATTGGCGGCTACGACCTTATAAATGAAACGCATTGGGATCTAGGACCTCAAAATACACTTCTAAGGCAAATATACGAAGACATCACAACAGCTATTAGAGGTGTTGGTGATAATCATATCTTGTATATTGAAGGAAACTCATATGCTAATGACCATACGGGCTTGACACCTCCTTGGGACAACAATTTGGTCTATAGTTTTCACAAATACTGGAGCACGAATAAAGAAACTGATTTAGATTGGATTTTACCTTTGAGAGATACGCACAATGTTCCACTTTGGATGGGCGAATCAGGAGAGAATTCAAATACATGGTATACCGATGCAGTAAGTCTTTTTGAAAACAATAATATTGGATGGGCTTGGTGGGCTTTTCGCAAAATTGGTGATATAGATAGCCCATATGCTATTGATATTAATCCCGGGTATCAAGCAATTCTTGACTATTGGCAAGGTAACGGACCACAACCTTCTAGTGCAGAAGCATTTAACGCCATGATGCAATTGGCCGACAATTTATTAGTAGACAACTCTAGATATAGAAAAGATGTGCCTGATGCCTTAATTCGACAGGTTCAGACCGATCAAACTATTCCTTATCATGGGACTCCTTCGTCCATACCTGGTGTAATTTACCTTTCAGATTATGATTTAGGCAAAAACAATCATGCGTACTACGATAATGTGGTGGCAGACTACAACCTTTCAACAGGCAATTTTACCGCTTGGAACAGTGGCTGGTCATACCGAAATGACGGTGTCGATATCGAAAGAAATGACGACAGTATTAATAGCAATGGTTTTCATGTTGGATTCGTTAATCAGGGCGAATGGATGAAATACACCGTTGATATCAGCCAAACCGCTGTATATAAAGCAACTATTAGGTTGGCTAGCGAACAATCCGGAGGCGAATTCTCACTTTCTATCAATGATCAAGAAATAACTGAAAACCAAGTAGTCAGCGCGACAGGAGGATGGACACAATTTACATCTTATGAAATAAATAACATTATCCTTCCACAAGGACAACACAGTTTAAGACTCCATATTAACAACGATATTCCAGTTAACATAAGTAGTATAGAATTTGAAATGACTGGAGATGTTTCTAGTCTGGATTTTAATGCAATTAATGGCAAAACTGGAGCGAATGAAGAGTCTGTAGAAATAGTTGTTAGCGAATCTGTACTAGCCTCTTCAATTAATGGAACACTTGGAGACTTTTCAATAAATGTAAATGGAGAAGATAGAACTGTAGTTGGAGTTGCCCCACATCCAACAAAAGATAGAACAATCGTACTATCGGTTGAAGGATATTTGATTGTTGGAGACCAAATATTAGCAAGTTATACTGGTAATGGCATTCAATCAGAATCTAACAAAACCCTAAATTCATTTACAGATTTATTTATAAACAATGCCAGTCCAAACCGATTCATAATCCCAACCCTCATTCAAGTAGAAGACTTCGACTTTATGATAGGAATGAGTATAGAAGACAGTACAGACGATGGCGGTGGACAAAATTTTGGATTTACAGATCCAGGTGATTATGCCGACTATTCGATTTATGTACCTGAAACAGGCTTATATGGTATCAAGTTTAGAGTTGCAGGCTTTAATGAAGGCCAAATCGGACTCTATTCCGTTGATCAAAATGATGTTGAAACTGAATTAATTGTGGTTAATACAGTAATTACGAACGGATGGCAAACATGGGCAACTGTTTCTGATAATCTTTTTATCGAAGAAGGACCACACAAATTAAGAATGCGTGTTTTGGCTGGTGGATTTAATTTTAATTGGTTTGAATTTGACTTTCCTGATAGTGATGGCGATGGTGTTTTAGACAACGTTGATCTTTGTCCAAACACACCACCTGGAGCAGTAGTCGATGTTAATGGTTGTGAAATATTTGATTTATCTCCAGATAATTATACTATTGCTGTGTACAGTGAAACATGCAGATCTTCAAATAATGGAAGCATTGTAATTACTGCATTAGAAAACTATGAATATACAGCTGCTCTTAATGGAGAAAATGTTTCTATAACTGAAAATTTTAATTCCGAGTTTATTTTCGACAATTTATCTGCAGGCACATATGAGTTGTGTTTTACAATAAGTGCTCAGCCCGATTATGAGCAATGTTTTACAGTTGTTGTAACAGAGCCAGACGAACTAATCGTCACCTCATCTAGAAGCATTATCGAATCTTCTAAGCTTAAAATAACGTTGAGTGGAGCAGACCTTTATTTTATAACCTTAAACCAGGAAGTTTTTGTAACCAATCAAACAGAATTTGAAGTAGAGCTCCAATCTGGTATCAATACGCTGAGTGTAAAAACAGACAAAGATTGCCAAGGTATTTACAAAAAAACTATTCTTCATGATTTGGAACCCCTCATCTATCCTAATCCAATAGAGAATACACTCTTTATTTCAAGGAATGCGAATGATGTGAAAAAGGTTGAAATATATAATTTGTCAGGAAAAATAGTTCTCGAAAAAACATGGCACAACGAGGATAGTGAAGTAAGACTAGATTTATCTGATTTGTCAAGTGGTTATTTCATTCTAAAGATACTAACTACTCAGAAAAACTATAATTATAAAATTATTAAGCAATGAAAAAAATAATCAAAATATTTGTTATATCTATAATAGCAGTTTTCACAACAACCTCTTGTAATGAAGACGATTCTTCAGCTGTAAATGTATTTGACCCACCTAACGCAGCAAATCTTATAATTCCAGAAAACAATACGGTTTGTAATGAAGGTACCATTATTTCTGATACAGAAACCGAAGTATTATTTCAATGGGAAGCCAGTGAAAACACAGTATCATATGTCTTGAATATCAACAATCTGAACGATGGCAGCACAAGAAAAATAAGCACCCTCTCAACAGAGTTTTTAATCCGTATTTTGAGAGGAACACCATACTCCTGGTCTGTGAGATCTATTGGCCTCGATGGCAATACAACTGAAGATAGCTCAGTATGGAGTTTTTACAATGCTGGGGTGCCATTAGAGAACCATACACCATTTCCCGCTTCTGCCATCAACCCAATACCTGGCTCCAGCATAGAAGCAGGTCAGGTAATCTTAGAATGGGCAGCATCGGATATTGACAACGACATATCGACGTACACTATATTGTTAGATACCTTGAACCCTCCAGTAAATGAGATTATGAGTACCGGCGGCTCATCCGTAGAAGTTTCTGTAACATCTGGCAATTTATATTACTGGCAAGTAATTACCGAAGATGAAGTTGGAAATACCTCGACATCACAGGTATTTCAATTTGCCGTAAATTAATTCATTTTTCAACAAAGGATAATAGCTAAACAATAATTTTAAATCATGAAAATTACCAAATGCCATTCAATAGTATACATGACAATTGTAGCATTGTTTATGATATCATGTAAAACTGAAAGCGATAAAACCAACAATTCTCAAGCAACACAAGATGATATTTGGGAAATTGATTTTTTAGACGAATTTGATACCTTTAATCCTGATAATTGGCAAGATCAGCGAATTTGGGTAAATAATGAAACTCATTGTTACGTCCCTGACGGCGAATTTGGAACTAGAGAGGTGAGTGATGGCACTTTAAAATTAAGAGTTGTTAAAATTAATGAAAAAAAAAACTGTGATAATTTTGACAAACACGGCAAACAACACCCAGATACAGAATATGTTGCTGGCAGAATCGCTTCAAAAAACAGAAAAGAATTTATAAAAGGCAAATGGACTGCCCGATTAAGATTGTCCAATAGTGGCGAACCAAGCATGTTTCCAGCTTGGTGGCTTCTGGGTGCAAGAAATAATGAACCACCTATCCAAGAAGAAGATGAAAACATCTGCTGGCCATTAACTGGGTCAGGAGAGATTGATATTTTTGAGCACCATGGAGATCATCATAAAGATAGATTTACAACTGGCGCGATAAAGAGTCTTGAAGAATGCGACAAAGGGGATTGGTGGACATTAAGAAAAGATTTTGCTACAATTTTAACAGAATACCATGAATATTCTGTTGAATGGGAAGAAAGTGACCTCGTATACAAGCTAGATGGAAAAGAAATATATAGAAATGTTGGTGAAGGAGATAAATATCCTGAACCTATGTTCGCCATCTTAAATTTTGCCAAAATAACAGATTCGCCAATGAAAAGTAAAGAATGGGGCATGGAAGTGGATTGGGTAAAACATGAATTTAGAAAATAAATAGATTAATTATATTTCTAGCATAAATTTTTAATTATAGCATTTATAATTCTATTGTAGACCATTAAGAAGTTATATGGCAATCAAGACCATGATTGCCTTGATTTCCTAATGGTTTAAATTCAAGAAAAACAAAAAATATAAACTATATTTATGCTTTTATTTACCGGTAACATTATACAATAGCCATACTTTAATACATATAATTATGACCATTTCAACTCAAAGGAACTACTTATTTTTTGCACTTTTAGTGTTTATGCTGTCTTGTAAAGACTCAAAAATTAGCGAAACAGAGACGACAGAAATAGCACCTGTTTTATCAACTGAAGATTTTAAAAACAAAACACTAACGGTATATACTACGGCTAGAGATACAGATTTAAGATTGACCAAAACGGCTGAACAAACCTTCGGAGATAAGGTACAAGCCTTAGAAACAGAAATTGCAGTATTCGTCAATCCTAATAAAACATTTCAAGAATTTCTAGGCATTGGAGGCGCGATTACCGATGCTTCTGCAGAAGTATTTTCAACGCTTTCAAAGGAGCAGCAAAATAGACTCTTAAATTCACTTTATGGAAACGATGGTATTGGCTATAACATTATCCGCACAAGCATTCATAGCAGCGATTTTGGTTTAGGTAGTCATACATACATTGAAGAGGGTGACGCTGAATTAAAAACCTTCTCCATAGAAAAAGACAAAGAAAAACGTCTACCTTTTATAAAACAGGCTATGGATATGATAGGTGAAGATTTGGTCTTTTATGCCAGTCCATGGAGTCCTCCAGCCTTTATGAAAACCAATAATAATATGCTTAGAGGTGGGAAATTACTGCCTGAATTTCGTCAAACTTGGGCTGATTATTATGTCAAGTTTATTGAAGCTTACGAAGCTGAAGGCGTGCCTGTTTGGGGACTTACCATTCAAAACGAACCGATGGCTGTACAACGCTGGGAATCTTGCATCTATACCGCTGAAGAAGAGCGAGATTTCTTGAAAAATTATTTAGGCCCAACCCTAGAAAAGGCAGGTATGGGAGACAAAAATATTGTGGTTTGGGATCATAACAGAGATTTGATTTCAGACAGAGCAAATACCATTTTCGAAGACCCTGAGGCTTCAAAATATGCTTGGGGCATTGGTTTTCACTGGTACGAAACTTGGACTGGAGGCTTACCTAAATATGATAATCTTAAAAATATAAATGAATCGTTTCCTTCAAAGAACATGTTATTTACAGAAGGATGTCAGGAAGGTTTTGATGCAGAAAAGCTACAATTTTGGCCAAATGCAGAACGTTATGGCAATTCTATGATCAACGACTTTAACAGTGGTGTTGTAGGCTGGACAGATTGGAACATTTTGCTTGATGAACGCGGTGGCCCAAATCATGTAGAAAATTTCTGCTTTGCCCCTGTTCATGCTGATACAACAACGGGTGAGTTAATTTACACGCCCACTTATTACTATATCGGTCACTTTTCTAAATTTATTCAACCGGGTGCAAAACGGATAAGCACAACCACCAGCCGAAGTACTGTTGAAAGCACATCGTTTCAAAATCCGGATGGCAGCAGGATCACCGTTGTCATGAACCGCACGGATAGCGAGATTGAGTATAAACTCGTGGTTGGAAACAGTCAATCTGTACTTAAAATTCAACCGAGAGCTATGCAAACTTTAATTTATAATTAATTGAAGAAGTGCCTTTAAACAAAAATCCGGACATAAATAAAACCAGTCGTGCCAGAAATCTAATTTGGCGATTTCTTGGATATTTATCAGTGAGGAGTTGATTTAAAAAGAAAAGCAGAGGAATTCTAAGCCTCTGCTTTCTTGCTCTTTCTTCGTTCTTGATATTTCCCAAAGATGAAGGTGATAAAAGGTATAATTATTGATCCCCAAGCCCATTCTGGGTTTTCTATAAATAACTCTTTAGTATTATAAAAAAATTGATTTGCTCTAACATTAATATCAAACTCATAGGTCTTAGAGTCTGCATAAATTTCTTCTCCTTCTTTATTGTAAAGTGTGATTTTTAAAACAAGTTGTTGATTCTGCCCAGATACTGTTGGCGTAACTTTCCAATGCCAGTCTTTATTTTTTGATTTATAGGACCTTTTATCGCTACTGTGAATATTAGTTATCGTAAATGTTTGCCCACCTACGTTCGTCAATTCGAGCTTTATCATATCATAATAGCTCAATTGCTCGATGTAAAAATTTTCATCCTTAGTAGCTTCGGTTGTAACATCTGCGTCATGCTTTTTGATTTCATTTATAACCATGGATTTTATTTTATCCTCAGACATGACATCGGCTATAAGGCCATAAGCGTCGTATGGTTCTCCTTTATACATTTCTGTCGGGCAATAAAAGGCGATATTTCCATTTGTTATTCTACTAGAAGACTTTACAAGTGTATCAATTTTTGTAATGATAACGTCTTGATAAATTATTTTTTCTTTCTCTACAACTTCAACTGAGGCTTGCGATTCAGATAGACCAGGACAACCACTGTTAGTCACATTTCCAGCTAAATCAGGACACTGATCATACTCATCTGAAACACCATCTCCATCACTATCTTGAAATATAAAACTATTGGCAAGTTCTTTTGATTTTGAGGTTTCATAATCAAGTTGTGCCAGTAGATCCTCATTTTCTTGCCTGAAAGCTTTTAGCTCTTGGTCAAGCATTTCTATTTCGCTTTGCAACGCCGTGTAGTCCTTTTTTGAAACACACGAAAATATTATAAAAATCAAAAGGGTGAGGACTACTTTCTTCATATGGCTATAGTATTTAAGTTGTTGTTATTATGATGCTAGTCTCTAAAAATAACCAATTATTATCAAAATAAAAATTTAGGCCTTTTTATGAAAAAATTTTAAACCTAAAAAGCTAAGAAGATTTTTCTTAAAATAGTCGTATTGTTTACCACTAAAAGGTCTAAAAACATGTTCTGAACTGTTGATTACGAACATATACTAGCTTCGATTCTCTCTTAGGAGAAAACCAATACTAATTCAGCTGAATGGAAAGTATTAGATTTTTGCTAAACATCAGAACTGCCATTCCGAAAAAAATAACCTTAGGATCGTTTATTCAAAATCTTAGGGTACTGAAAGAAAAACCCATTTGGAGAATCGTACGTTGACAACTTTGCGAGGTGCTGAAATGAATTCAGCATGACATGGTGAAAAGCGAGAGGCATTAGTTGTTATTGAGAAATTATCAAATTAACACATTGTTACATTCATAAATGTTTAAATTGATACTTATCCTTTTACTTCATCAATTCAACTTTGTCACTTTATTCCTACCTCTGTTTGTGGCTACCCAGCCGATGCTTAGACTAAGCATAGGGCCATGACCGCTCTCTATACCGCCAATACCTTCATAATAACCGTAACCAAATTCTAGATTATAATTGAAGCCTTTATCATTCGACCTCTGGATGCCATAAACTCCACCCCAAAACACCAACGTATTTTCTGCTGGACCATCGATGTTTGTAAACAATTGTAAAGGCTCCCAAAACATGCTTTGCGCAGCCGCAATATAGTCCGCAGAATTGTAATTTATGTTTTTGCCTTTCTTGTATCTGCTGTCAAAATTGATATAAAATCGCGCTCGGGTATTAAACGCATAACCAAAGGTATAACCATGTTCGTAAATACCGTATGCTGGCACAAAAGAACCTGATAAACTCACATTCTTTAAAATTCCAAATTCGTAGGTTAACCCAGGTGCAAAGAAGTTAAAGGTTACTTGATGCCTTTCCAAATTAGGAACACCATCATAATTTTCGACAAACTGTTGCGCATTGGTTTTAACATTAATGAAAATGAATAAAACACTAGTAAACATTGCTAATCTGAAGGAACTGTTTTTCATTTTCATAGAATTATTGAATTTATAATTTAATAGGTTTAAATGTAGACGTCCTCAAAAAACGGACCAGTAAAACTCTTCAATGGGTCCCATCAACGTTCCAGATGCCCATTTGTAGGCTCTGGTATAAATATAGGTTTTATATTCTTGATTCTTTTTGCTTATTAATTTCTTTTTAGAACTAAAATAAACCACCGCATTGGCTACCCCATCTTCTTCATCTGGAAAAACCAATTTTTGAAGGGTGGCGTATTTTTCGTCAGGACAATAGTTTTTTAACAGTGTAACATACAATAGTTCATTTCTTTCAAGATTAAGTGATAAATATTGAGTGGTTGGTGGACCTTCACAATAAAAACTCTGAAAATTCAACGTGAGTATGTGGTCGATTCGAGGAAGTCCTCTGTTGCCTTGTAAACTGATGCTAAAGTCTAGTTTTTCATAGCTAAAAGGACCTAAATCTGTCACTACTCCATCCTCATCTAACTTATTGAAATGCAACAACGTTTCATCAACATGCCGTTGCTTTTGATACATGATGTAAACCCCGTTTGTAGTCACAAAATACCCCAAAGATAAATCTGTAGACGAAACAAAACCTTCTTTGTTATCTTTCGTTTTCACCTTCAAATATACACCTGTATTGCTTCCTCTTCCAGAAGCAACTGTTGAAATATCTATGACTTCAATTTCTTCACCTGCGGTTAAAATTTTTAACGCTTTTGAATCATATGTGGGCTTTTTATAGAGGTAAGAATCATTTTGGTAAATTAAATACGATTGTCCAATAAGAAAATCTTTGTCCTTGGAATGGTAATTAACACCTTGAGAATAAACGGTCGTTAAACATATAAACGAAAGCAAAAGAAATTGTTTTATCATACTTGCATGTCTTATTAATATGCCAAATATATTGACATTTATTTCTAATAGTTTTACATTTATTTAAAAATTATAAATGAACGACAGTTACCCCTTAGAAGATGGCCTATCCAGCGATAAGGGATCAAAGGGGACTTCGGCTCAAGTTTGCATCATCGGTGGTGGTTTGGCAGGACTGACCTCTGCAATTCATTTGGCGAAACAGAATATTGATGTCATACTTGTTGAAAAACATCGATATCCAAGACATAAAGTTTGTGGCGAGTACATTTCGAATGAAGTGTTGACTTATTTAGAATTTCTTGGAATCGAAATTTTTAAACATAAGGCTAAAAAAATTTCAAGGTTTAGACTTACCCATCAAAACGGTGCAAGCATAGAGCAGAAACTTCCACTAGGTGGATTTGGAATCAGCAGATATGCCATCGACGAATTATTAGCAGAAAAAGCACTAGAACTTGGAGTCGAAATACGTTTTCAAGAGGCCAAATCAATAGCGTTTAAAAATGAAAAGTTTGAAGTTTATACCCAAGATGGACCGATTCAAGCAGATTTTGTAATTGCCGCTCATGGCAAAAGAGCTGTTTTAGACAAAACCTTGGACAGAAATTTTATTTCGACCAAAACACCTTGGATAGGTATAAAAGCTCATTATAAATCGGACAATTTCGATGCTAACCTTGTTGAACTCCATAACTTCTTAGGCGGGTATTGTGGGTTGTCCATGGTAGAAAATGGACACATCAACCTCTGTTATTTGGTTCATCAAAAGGAGTTTAAAACCTATAATTCCATTACTGAATTTAATGAAAAAGCACTCACAATAAACCCATATTTAAGAGAATTCCTAAGGGATTCTAATCCTACGTTTGAGAAACACATTGGAATTGCTCAAATTTTTTTTCAAAATAAACCTACTGTGGAACAACATATTCTTTTTGCAGGCGATGCTGCTGGATTAATTCATCCTCTGTGCGGCAACGGAATGGCAATGGCAATACATTCAGCAAAACTATTAAGCGAAGAAATTGAAACTTATTATTCATCAACAGGCTACTCAAGAGAAAATGTTGAAAAAAACTACGCCCAAAAATGGGAAAAGACCTTTAGAAAACGTTTGACGTATGGAAAATTTATTCAAAAAATTCTACTTAATCAACAACTCTCCTCAAATTTGATTAAACTTGTATCAAAGTCGCCCATGTTGTTAAGGCAAATCATCAAACAAACCCACGGAAAACCGATTCATGTTGATTAAACTCCAAACAGAAATACGTTCGAATCAAGAAGAAATCATGGACGATTTTAACTTAAAAGGAGAAGATTTAAAATTTGTTTTAAAGGATATAGACAATGTAAATCTAATCCTTGGCGGGCATAGAGTTACCAAAAAAGGGATTAAATCCTTACTAAAATCATCCGACAAAAAACATTTTAAGATTGCCGACATCGGTTGTGGAAGCGGTGCAACTTTGAGACATTTAAGCCAATGGGCTAAACGGAACCAGTTCAATATTCAGTTTTATGGCATCGATGCCAATACAAATATCGTGGAGCAAGCAAAAGAGCTTTCTTCAGGTTTTGAAAACATCCAATACTTAAACCAAAATATTTTTTCAGAAGAATTCAAATCAAATGATTTTGATATTATTACGTGTTGTTTAACGCTTCATCACTTTTCTGACAAAAGCATTTTAAACCTTATTCCTACATTGCAAGAGCAAGCAAAGTTAGGTGTTGTTGTGAATGATTTGCATCGTAACACTCTCGCCTACTGGCTGTTTAAATTGTACGCATTCTTTTTTATGAAAAGTAAAATCGCCAAACAAGATGGAGCAATTTCAATTTTAAGAAGTTTTAAAAAAGAAGATTTGTTAAATTACAGCCAACTCTTACATTTAAAATCAGTTGAAATTAAATGGTGTTGGGCATTTAGATACCTTTGGTTAATTAAACGATGACTATGGTTAGGGTAAAAACTGTTGCTACACAAACACCAGATTTCTTTCAAGAAACACATCAAACGATACCTTTGGTTGAAAAGTGGCTTCATGATCAAGACAGTCGATTTGTTCGAAAGGCTATAAAAATCTTCGAAGGTGCCCAAGTGGACAAGCGCTACGCCATTATGCCTCCGGAAGATGTGTTTACAAAAACTTCTTTTGAAGAAAAAAACAAACTCTACGAAGCGGCAGCCAAAACCTATGGGAAAGCAGTTTTAGAAAAAGCCTTGCAACAAGCCAAGTGGCCAGCTGAAAGTTTAGACTATATTATTACTGTGAGTTGTACGGGAATTATGATTCCATCGCTGGATGCTTATCTTATAAATGCATTGAATTTAAAACAAGACATTATTCGATTACCAATCACGGAAATGGGTTGTGTCGGAGGCGTCTCGGCAATGATTTATGCTTTTCAATTTTTGAAATCTAATCCTAATAAGCGGGCAGCAATCATCGCGTTCGAAAGCCCAACTGCTACGCTTCAACATGAGGATAAAAGCATGACTAATATTGTGAGCAGCGCCATTTTTGGCGACGGTGCAGCATGTGTTTTAATGCATTCCGAAGAGGAAAATTCCGGAGTTGAAGTTGTAGCCGAACAGATGTATCATTTTTATAACAATACCCACATGATGGGTTTTGACCTCGCTAATTCTGGATTGAAAATGATTCTGGACATCGAAGTTCCAGACACCATTGCAGAACATTTTCCACATATCATTTACCCCTTTTTAGAGCAACACAATTTGGGTATTGATGATATTTCACATTTGATTTTTCATCCCGGTGGCAAAAAGATCATCCAAACGGTCGAAGATTTGTTTGGCGCTTTGGGTAAGAATATAGATAATACGAAATCTGTCTTAAGGGAATATGGGAACATGAGTTCGGCAACCGTTTTGTATGTACTAAAAGCTTTTATGGACGAACCTCAACCTAAAGATTCCTATGGCATGATGTTGAGCTTTGGCCCTGGATTCACCGCTCAAAATCTATTGCTCAAATGGTAAAGAACACTTCATATTGGGCAATTATCATTGGTGGAAGTCAAGGCTTAGGCTTTGCGTCTGCCAAATATTTAGCCGAAGATGGCTTTAATTTGATCATCATTCATCGGGATTTTAGAACTGGACTAGAAAGCATTCAACAGAAATTTGAAAATTTAATATCAAACGGAATTGAAGTTATTTCCTTCAATAAAGACGCCACAACCACAGAAACCATACACCTCGTTTTTAACCTCGTAAAAGAAAAAGAACTAACAATAAAAGTCCTCTTACACAGTCTGGCCAAAGGCAATTTAAAACTTATGACTGGCGATAATTCACTCAAATTAAATGATTTTCAACATACCATCCATGCCATGGGCATCAATTTTTACGAATGGTCTAAAGCTTTAGTCGATTCAAAATCTTTTGCAGAACATACAAAACTCTTAGCCTTTACAAGTGAAGGCAATACAAAAGTAGGTTTGGGTTACGGAGCCGTTTCGGCAGCTAAGGTTACTTTAGAAGCCATCATGACACAAATGGCGGTTGAGTTTGCTCCTTTAGGATGTACGGCCAATTGCATACAAGCTGGAATGACAGATACTGAAAGTTTTAGAAAGATTCCACGGGCTGAAAAATTAAAAACCTATGCCTTAAAACGAAACCCTTTTAAACGACTCACCACACCTGATGATGTTGGAAAAGTAGTTAGCCTGCTTGCCAGTGACAAAGCCAATTGGATAAATGGAAGTATAATCCCAGTGGATGGCGGAGAACGATTAAGCTAATTATGAATTTCAAGACACACATTCTCCTCTATTTACCTTATAAGGCCCCATTCCTTTTTGTGGATGATATATTGGAATGTAATGAAGGGTATATTAAAGGAACCTATACTTTTCCAAAAGATTCGTATTTTTATAAAGGCCATTTTAAACAAAAACCTGTAACTCCAGGCGTTTTACTGACCGAATGCGCTGCTCAAATCTGTCTGGCGTGTTATGGAATTTATAAACTGAATGATTTGGCCCATAGTCCAGACATTGCCATGACATCCAACCAAATGGAATACTTCAAAATTAGTTATCCAGAAGAAAAGCTCATCGTCACAGGGACAGAAATTTATTTCAGATTTAATAAACTCAAAATGGCAGTAGAGATTCGTAATGAAAATGACGAGCGCATTGCTAAAGGTGAAATTTCGGGAATGATCATAAATTCAAAGTCAAATGGGTAGACGTGTTGTTGTTACTGGGCTAGGAATAGTTTCCCCTAATGGAATCGGAATAAATGAATTCCATCAAAACCTTGTTGAACTCAAGAGTGGTATTACACATCACGAAATTTTAAACAAAAAAGGCTTCAGTTGTCAAGTGGCTGGAACACCGAAAATCGAGCAACAGCATTTAGATGATTATTTTACCCCTTTAGAACAACGCGGACTAACGGCAAATGGCTTAATTTATGGTGGAATTGCTGGTCAAGAAGCTTGGCTCGATGCAGGCTTAACCTTTAATGAAGACACTGATTACGATTCAGGTATTGTATTCGGTACTGGAATCCTCGGTGTCGACAAGTTAAAAGAAGCTTTTGACAAAATAGACGCCAAGAATGTACGCCGATTAGGCAGTCAGAGTGTGGTTCAAACCATGGCCAGTGGAATCAGTGCTTTCTTAGCCCAAAAAATAGGTTGTGGCAATCAGGTCACTACAAATTCATCAGCATGTGCCACCGGAACGGAAGCTTTACTCTTGGGTTTTGAACGCATACAATCGGGCAAAGCCAAACGGATGTTGGTTGGTAGCACAAGTGATTCTGGCCCCTACATTTGGGGTGGATTTGAAGCTTTACGCATTTTACCTCATCGATATAATGATAGACCTGAAGAGGCGTCGAGACCTTTTTCTGCTGAAGCCAGTGGTTTTGTTCCTTCAAGTGGCTCAGGCGCCATGGTTTTAGAAGATTACGAGTCCGCGATGAAACGTGGCGCAAACATTTACGCCAAAGTCTTAGGCGGACATGTCAATTCTGGTGGCCAACGTCAAGGCGGAACGATGACGGCTCCAAATTGACTAGCAGTCCAAAAATGCATTTCAGAAGCGATTAAAAATGCGGGGATAGTTTCTAAAGATGTCGATGCCATTAGTGCACATTTAACAGCCACAAAAATGGACAGTACTGAGATTAAAAACTGGACTCTTGCTTTAGGCAGAACAGGGACAGATTTTCCATATATCAATAGCTTAAAAGGACTAATAGGTCATGGCTTAGCCGCTTGCGGAAGTATGGAATTGGTAGCGTCGATACTTCAACTAAAACATGGGTTTGTGTTTGGAAATCGGAATGCTACACCTATACAATCTGAAATATTAGATTTGATAGATGTTTCAAAAGTTCCATTAAAAACACTTCAATACCAACCGCAGATTTTGGCAAAAGCCAGTTTTGGCTTTGGCGATGTGAATTGCTGTGTTATTTTAAGAAGGTATAAGGACTGAATTTTACTAAACTAAGATTTTCAATTTTTTGTTTAGTTTTAATATCGGATAAATAAATTTTTGAGTTCAACCGATTATACGTACCTTTGTGGGATGTGGAACATCGATTTGACATATAGAGAAAAATTGCAATCTAGCTACGACAGGCTTTACGCAAAAAGAGAGGTTTTGAATCGAAAAAGACCTCTTCCTGAAATAGCATTGCGTAAAATAAAAGAATCGCTTGCTTTGGAATGGATATACAATTCCAATAGCATTGAAGGCAATACACTTACCCTACGCGAAACACAATTGATTCTGCAAGAAGGCATTACGATTAAAGGAAAATCCTTAAGAGAACATTTTGAAGCCAAAAATCATGAACTTGCTTTAGAACACCTGTATAGTTTGGTAAAAGACGGTTATGTCCTGAATGCTAAAGACATTTTAGACATACACAGGTATGTGTTGAGGAGTATCGAAGAAGATTATGCTGGAAGACTTAGAACTGGTGGTGTTCGAATTACTGGAGCAAATTTTATTCCACCAAATGCACGCAAAGTGCCTGAGCTTTTAGACGATCTTATTGAGTTTGTTATCGAAAACCCTTTGAACTTAAATGACGTCGAACTTGCAACAGTTTTTCATCACAAATTTGTTTGGATTCATCCCTTTTTCGATGGAAATGGACGAACCGTTAGATTGGTCATGAATTTGTTGTTGCTCAATGTAGGATTCACTCCAGCTATAATTCTAAGTACCGATCGTAAAAAATACTACACCGCACTTAATGCTGCGAATAATGGCAATTATCATAAGCTGAGTCTTTTAATGATTCAAGCCTTGGAACGTACGATGAACATTTACCTCGGTGCTCTGCCCTATTCTGATTTGGATTTCAAAGAAATATCCAGTCTTATTAAAGAAGAAAGCTTGCCCTATGGTCAAGAATACATTAGCCTTCTTGCTAGACAAGGTAAAATAGACGCCTATAAAGAAGGTAGAGCTTGGCTAACATCCAAACAAGCTGTTTTAGATTATGTCTCTAACCGAAAAAGAAAGCGCTAACAGCTCATTCTTTTAGACCTTATTGACATATTCATAACCTAAGCCATCAATTATGGTCTTAACTTCGGCATCTGTTATTTCACCTTTTACGGTAACTTTTTCGCCAGAAAGGTTGACTTCAACAGACTCTACTCCAGAAGCTTTTGCTAGATTTTTTTCAACATTGGCAACACAATGGTTGCACATCATTCCTTTTACGCTATATGTTTTCATAAGTTGTTGTAATTCGTTTTTAGTATTTGTTGTTTTAGAAAGCAATCGTTTTATTTCAACATTTGCTATCAAGATAAGTAATAAAACAGTCGAACCGAAAGATAACCAATACGGCAAAAAGTGATGAACGTGTTCTATCTGTGTTGAAATATTGAAATAAGTTTGCCATGAAGAAGGCAACAGATAATCTATCAAAATCCCAAAAGACAACGCTCCTAGAATTATGGTTATCAGGTAAATGATCGTCATTCGTTTGCCGATCGCATTCCATATGACTGTAAAAGTGGCAATATTCGTTGCCGGTCCAGCCATCAAAAAGACAATAGCTGCACCGGGAGACATTCCTTTTAGCAGTAATACTGCAGCGATGGGAACGCTTCCTGTGGCACATACATACAACGGAATACTGGCTAACAATACCAAAAGCATACTTACAATAGGCTCGGATAGAATTCCGGATTCAAAGAAATTTTCTGGAATTAGCATGCTTATTATACTTGCTAAAGCTATCCCAATTAAAAGCCATCTTGATATATCTTGTAAAAAATCGACAAATGCATATTTGAAAATCCTATCAAACCAATGTGTACTTGGATTGTCTTTTTCGCAGGAATTACAGGTTGCCGTAGCGGTTATATCTTCCTTGTTCTTAATATTATCGACCAAATACCCTCCAAATATACCAGTAATAAATGCAATAATCGGTCTGATCACAGCATAGGCCGGTCCCATCAAACCATAAGTGATTAAAATGCTATCTATTCCTGTTTGAGGTGTAGAAATGAGAAATGATGTTGTCGCTCCCTTCGAGGCTCCCTTTTTATACAAAGACACGCCAGTCGGAATGACTCCACAAGAGCATAATGGCAATGGCACACCAAAAAAAGCTGCTTTCATGGAGGACATAAAACCTGGTTTTCCCAAGTGTGCATTCAACCAAGACTGGGAAAACAAACCATTTAACAATCCTGCAATTAAAAACCCTAACATTAAATAAGGCGACATTTCTAGGGTAAGTTCCCAAAAGGTTTCAAAAAATTGGCTGATCCATTTCATTTGGCAAAATTATAAAATCTTGAATGGAGTGAATACTATTATGCAATAATTAATTAGGGTCTGCTGAAAAACACATATTTATATATTCTACAATGGATGACAAGTTACAACAAACGAATAAGTGAAAGGTTTTTCAATAGAAATCAGAATATTTTCATGTCCTACTTTAATCTGAGTCACTTTCATTTATAGTTCTTACCAATAATTATTACTAAACAAATTCTGAACTTGATTTATGTTAGTCTGTCGAATACCATCTTCTTCGTTGCCTTCAACTTGAAGTATTTTAATACATCCGCGTCTTGTCGCCTTGAATCTGGCACACGACAGACTTTTTCAACAAACCCTAATTAAATGCAGATTTATAAACTCCAAACCGAATAAGTTTAGCTTGAATTTTCTTGAGAACAATCAAAACCCACGATGGTAAATTTAAAAGAAACCTTTTTTTAGAGCTTAATTGTCTTTTATCTAGCTCTTTAACAACCTCTTGGAATAACTGCTTATCCTTGGATTGTTTGGCTTGAAGAGCGAGTGAAAATCGATTAACATCCAAGTAGGTTTTTAAACTTGGATTAAATTTTTCAGATGTTTTATGTTTTTTAATGTATTTGAATTTTTCATTTAACCCAATAGTCTTAGACAAGTTGTTTTCAGTGACGTTATTGTACCGCAAAGTGATTTTAGAATTGTATCCTAAACAATAGCCTAAAGCAAAACGAATAAACAAATCCAAATCTTGACCTGTATTTAAGGTGACGTCAAAGCCTCCAATGTCATCAAAAATTTGTTTTTGAAAGGCAATACTAGAGGTCCAAAACAAAGAATCAACACAACTGTATTCAAAATAATCATCGACATAAAATCGTTTACTGGGAAAAGTTTTACTGTAACTGGGTTGTTTTACAAAATTGTGATGCAATTGTATTTCGTACGCATTTGAAACAACATGAGCCTTAGGCAATTGGATAATAGTTTCTTTCAACTGAAATAAGTGATCTTTATACCAAATATCATCTGCATCGAGTAATGCTATCCAATTGGAATTAGACAATTCCACGCCATAATTTCGAGCCTGAGATGCGCCTTTGTTTGACTGATGAAAGCATTTAATTCTTTGGTCCTTAAATTGTTTTACAACTTTGATGCTATTGTCTGTTGAACCATCGTCAATAATGATGACCTCAAAATCCTGAAAAGTTTGCCAAAGCACGCTGTCCAAAGTTTGCTGAATAAAATTCGCCTTATTGTACAGAGGTATAACGACAGAAAAGAAAGGCATTTAGTAATATTTATTGAAATATAATAATTTATAGAGATCAAACATCCATAATGGTCTTCCTTTTCTTAAAATCGTTTTTACCAAAAATGTTTTGAAAAAAACGTATAACAGACTCAGTGTAAAGTTTAAATAATTCTTTTTAAATCGGTTATGAATTGAAGATATTCTAGTCAAACCGCATTGAACAAATCCTTCGTTTTCAAGCTTGATAAGGGTTTGAAGCGCTTCTTCGGTTTTTTTTAAATAGGCCAAATTTTCTTCCACATTCAAATGCAGCAATTGATTATCAATATGTTGTACAGGTATGGATTTTTGTTTTAGTTCCTCCGCAAATACTAAATCTTCATATCCATACGTCGAAATTCTATCGTCAAATTCCTGCTGACAGTTTACAAGTAAAAGGTTTGAGGTTAGCAAAGATTTGTACGGATTTTTAGCGCGATCTTTAGCTAAAATGGCTTCACGTTTAATGCCATAATTGTAGCGTAAATTATGCTTCTCTTCCGATTTTTCATATTGAATTCCACCAAAACATACCAATGGTCTATTGTCATTTATGAGTTGAAGATAATTGGAAACAAAAGTATTATTCTTCGGTTTCAAATCGCAGTCCAAGATGAGCATAGCCTTGAATCTTGCCAAATGAAGCAACCTGTTGATATTTCCTGCTCTGCCAAGGTTTAGCTTATTGGCTAAGTACGTAGAATTATGGAGTGAATTTATTTGTGAATTTTGCTCAATAAACTGGTTTCCACCATCTTCGCTTACCAAAATTTCAAATTCAATGTGTTGTGTTGTGCATTGATGGTGAAGCGTAGTTACCAAATCTACACAGGAATAATTATAACAAGGTATCAGAATACTTAGCATTCGCCGTTAGATTAGAGATTTGTTTTCGCGAAGAATTTCATCGAACATTCTTTTGACTTGCAAATCTCCATAACCATAGATTGAGGCTTTTCTACAAAATTCTCGAAAGACTATTCCAAATTCCGATGAACCTTTCTCATTCATTATTTGTAACAGAATTGCTTTTGGTTTTGCTTCGTCAATTAGATCTACGGCATCCAAAATAAATGGATATTGATTGCGAAAAGATTCTGCCAGCATTTTTAAATCTGTAAACTTACTAATCTGATAAAACATCCAAAGTTTAGAGAGGTTTTCTAATTCATTTAATTCTATTTTATTTTGAAATAAACCAAACAATTCATCCTTAGTATAAGCTGAAAACCCAAATTGGCTATGAGATTCAGGTCTAACAAGATAGATGTTTTGGCTCATATTCAAATTGAAAATAAAATTCAAGATAAACCAAAAATTCACTTGGCAAAACAAGTCGTCTTCAAACCATAAAACGATATCAGCGTCTTCTGGAATGGTCTTAATTTTATCAAATTCGGTAACAACAGAATTGAAATAATCCGCTCTAAGTTGAGCATAGCTTGTTGAAATAAAATCTGCTCTTACCTCATAAAATTCGTCTAAAGAATCAGCCTTTACTGGACCGTCAACTAAACATTCTCGACAGATAATCAGTTCGCCTTCAATAGTATTTGGAAATTGATTTTTAAGCGCGTCACCATTTAGTATATGAAACAGATTTTTCAATAAAAGCCGATTTATAATTTAACGATGTGCCTGTTTCTGAACGACTTCGAAGACTTTTTGTCCATCGCATTTCAAGGTTTTTGATGGATATTTTAGTAATAACGTATAATCGTGAGTTGCCATAAGAATGGTGTGTCCATTTGAATTTAATTCTTGTAACACCTCCATCACTTCCATCGATGTTTGTGGATCAAGGTTTCCCGTTGGTTCATCGGCAAGAATCAATTCTGGATCGTTTAACAAAGCCCTAGCAATAGCAACACGCTGTTGTTCACCGCCGGAGAGTTGGTATGGATATTTAAAATGTTTGGATTGCATGCCAACTTTGCTTAAAACTTCATCAATTTTTGAGTCCATTTTACTAGAGTCCTTCCAACCTGTGGCCTTCAATACAAACTCAAGATTTTTCTTAATCGTTCGGTCATTCAACAACTTAAAATCCTGAAATACAACACCTAACTTTCGACGAAGTGTAGGAATTTGCTTTTCCTTCAAGGTGTTAAGATTCATTCCTACAATCTCGCCTTGCCCTTCTTTAAGAGGTATATCTGCATAAAGCGTTTTCATAAAACTACTTTTACCTGTACCAGTTTTACCTATTAAATACACAAATTCACCTTGATTTATAGAAACATTCACCTGTGAAAGAATCAATGTATCTCTTTGATAAACAGCTACATCTTGCAAAGAAAGTATTGGAGTACTCATTACTTATTTTCAATTAAAACGAATTGTAAATATATAAATTATCCTTTTCAATAAGTTTGGAATCTCAAGGATTATAAAATTTAATATCTTAACAAATAAATGTCATCAGATATAAAGTATCATTATATTTGCGATGGTATAAACAATTGAACGTAATGGGTATATTCAGTAAGATTTTAGGAAATGCAGACCAAGTTTCTGTTGAAAAACTGAATGAAAAGTACAAACGCCTACTTACAGATGACGAAAATGTAGAATTGGGCTTTAAACTCTTCAGAGATACTTTTATGTTTACCAACAAGCGTTTGATTCTTATTGATGTCCAAGGCTTAACAGGAAGTAAAGTCGAATACAAATCACTGCCTTACAAAAACATATCTAGAATTTCGCTTGAAACGGCTGGCACATTTGACCTCGACGCAGAACTAAAACTATGGATTTCTAGCGAAGACACGCCGTCGGTAAGCAAGAAATTTAATAATAGCATTGATGTCTATGAAGTTCAAAAATATTTAATTCAAAAAATAACCTGATCTGCACAAGATCTTAAATTGATATTTACAACATGAAATTACTTGAAAATAAAAACACCATAATTACTGGTGCTAGTCGTGGGATAGGTCGTGGGATAGCAATGTATTTTGCTAAACTTGGCTCAAATGTCGCTTTTACTTATAATTCCTCAGCAGGTCCAGCGGAGGAACTTCAAAAAGAATTGGAAGCAGAAGGCGTGAAAGCAAAAGCTTATCAATCAGATGCTTCAGATTTTGACCAAGCTCAAGAATTTGTAAAACAAGTGTTGGCAGACTTTGGCAATGTAGATGTATTGATTAACAATGCTGGCATAACGAAAGACAACTTGCTCATGAGGATGAGTGAAGACGATTTCAACAGAGTTATCCAAGTGAACCTAAATTCGATTTTCAACATGACAAAAGCTATTTTACGCCCGATGTTGAAACAAAGGCATGGAAGTATCATAAACATTAGTTCTGTAGTTGGTGTAAAAGGAAATGCCGGACAAGGTAATTATGCTGCATCTAAAGCTGGTGCAATTGGATTTTCTAAATCTATGGCTTTGGAATTAGGTTCCAGAAACATAAGAACAAATGTTATTGCGCCAGGATTTATAGAAACTGAAATGACTGCCAAACTGGACGAAAAAACCGTACAAGGTTGGAGAGATGCCATTCCATTGAAAAGAGGTGGCACGCCAGAAGATGTTGCAGGTGCATGCGCTTTTCTTGCAAGCGATATGAGTGCTTATGTCACCGGACAAGTGCTTAATGTCGATGGCGGAATGTTAACCTAATTAAGGCTAACAAAATATGAAGGGAATGGATGTGCTTTGGATAGCACTTATCATGCTATTGAGCTTTGGATTTACTTGGTTTCAATACGCCAAACAACTTAAAACCAATACAAAAAGGGCTTTAGTCTTTGCCATTCCAAGAGCATTGGCCTATATCTGTTTGGGCTTATTGTTTTTAAACCTTGAGTTTACCCAAACAGAACTCATTACAGAAAAACCTAAGTTGATTATTGGCGTAGACAATTCGACGTCGATAATTCAACTTTCGGACACCCTTGATCTGAAGCAAAAAGTATCTGACATAACTGAAGATCAAGCGCTTAATGAGGCATTTGACATCAACAGTTATTCGTTTGGCGAGGACTTCGAACAACTCCAAGACTTGAATTTCAAAGATTCTCAAACCAACATTAATTCTTTTTTGACAGAGGTCACCAAAATTTACCGTGACGAATCCTCGCCTATTGTTGTTTTTACAGATGGTCAACAAACACAAGGTCAAGATTATAGTTACAATAGCAGATTAAAAAACAGAACTGTCATTCCCGTAATTGTTGGAGATACAACCAATTATATGGATTTAAAAATTGACAGGATAAACGCAAACTCATATGCCTTTCTAAACAATCAATTTCCGGTTGAAGTATTTTTAAGCTACAATGGTAAATCAAATGTTCAATCAGAATTTGTTTTAAAATCCAATGGCAGAATACTTGCTAAAAAACCAGTTCAGTTTTCTGATGAAAATAAAACGCAAAACTTCAAAATTTACACTAAAGCCTCAAAATTAGGTGTAAACACGTTTGAAGCTGAATTAGTTCCAAAAGCTGAAAAAAACACCCAAAACAATACGCAAAAATTCGCCGTCGAAGTTATAGATGAAAGAACCAAAATTCTAATGGTTTATGACAATTTGCATCCTGATATTGGCATGTTTAAAAAAAGTATTGCTTCCAACTCTCAAAGGGATTTTACGTTGAGAAGTATTAATGAAAATCTTACCGATATTGCAGGTTTTAACTTGGTCATATTATATCAACCTAATTATAAATTTGATAAACTTTTTAAAACCATACAAACTCAAAACGTAAATTATATTGCCGTTTGTGGCACACAAACAGATTATAATTTTTTAAACAGCATTCAATCTCATTTTAAAAAGACTGTATCTGCCTCAACCGAAGATTATTACGCCTTAGACAACAAATCTTTTGGCAGTTACCAACAAGAAGATATCGACATCAAAGATTTTCCGCCCCTCAAAAACATTTTCGGCGATATCGAACTGCTTAGCGAAGTTGATATTTTGTATTACCAAAGCATAAGTGGATTCGCCACAGAACAGCCACTTATCATGACCTTGACTGAAAATCAAACAAAATCTGCTTATATTTTTGGTGAAAATACTTGGCGTTGGCGAATGAAATCTCACGTAAAAGAAGGCGATTTTAAACGCTTTGACCGCTTTTTAGACCAATTGATACAATTTACAAGTTCTACAGAAACAAAAAAACGACTAGTTTCCAATGTAAAATCTTTTTACAATCAAGGAGAAAACAACACCATCAATGTTCAGTATTTTGATCGCAATTATGTGTTTGACCCCAATAAAAAAATCACACTTAATCTTACAGAGAAAGAGAGTAAACAAAAGTTTTCTTATGGTTTTGTGTTAAAAGATAACCGGTACAGCTTAAAAATCAACGATCTAAAAGGTGGTGATTATGACTATAAAATCGAAGTAGAAGATGAAAATGTTTCAGAAAACGGACAATTGAAAGTCATCGATTTTATGATTGAAAAGACGTTTTACAGGGCTAACAAGGAGAAACTAGAAGTGTTGTCGGATACATTTTTTTACGAAGACAATACCTCGGGCTTAAAAGCATATTTAAGCTCTCAACAAAAGTTTAAACCATTGCAAAAAAGTATAGAAAAAAAAGAATCTTTAATCAATTGGGAAATGCTATTAATCCTAATTATCGTATTTTTGAGCATCGAATGGTTTAGTAGAAAATACTTCGGTTTAATCTAAAAAAATAAATAAAAAATAATGGAAAATTTATCAAAATCACTAGTTGGTTTAATAGTCGTTGGAGTTATCGTTGTAATTGTGTTGGTCAATTCGGCAATAACAATTGGTTCGGGTGAAGCTGGAGTGCTTTACCGTACATTTGGAGGTGGTGTTGTAACAGACGAACCACCATTAGGTGAAGGATTTCATATTGTCGCGCCTTGGAATAGAGTGTACGTTTATGAAGTAAGACGCCAAGAGATTTTTGAAAAAATGAAAGTTTTATCTTCAAATGGTCTTGACATTCAATTAGATGCATCTGTCTGGTACCAGCCTGATGCTATTAACCTTGGCAAATTGCACCAAGAAATCGGCGAAAATTACCTCAACAGAATTATTTTGCCAACGATACGTTCGGCTGCAAGAAGTGTTGTAGGACGTTATACGCCTGAGCAATTATATTCTAGCAAGCGAGATGCAATACAAAAAGAAATTTTTGAAGAATCTAAAAAAATTGTTGATGACCAATACATTGTTTTGGACGAAATTCTGGTAAGAGACGTCACCTTACCACCTACAATCAAACAAGCCATCGAACGTAAATTAAAGCAAGAGCAAGAGTCTTTAGAGTACGAATTTAGATTGGTAACTGCTCAAAAAGAGGCTGAACGTCAAATTATCGAAGCACAAGGTAAAGCAGATGCCAATAAAATTTTAAGTGCATCGCTTACCGACAAAATATTGCAAGACAAAGGGATTGAAGCCACCAACAAATTAGCAGAGTCACCAAACTCCAAAGTGGTAGTGATCGGTTCTGGAGAAAGCGGACTGCCACTGATTTTAGGTGGAAATTAAGCAAAAGACATATGACATACTGAACTCCAAGGCTTTATGGCTTTGGAGTTTTTTTATGTCGTAATGGCTGAATAGATTGGATTTACCACTTCGGAAATAATTGGATTAACGACATCAGATATAAATCCAAACTTGAATAAAACAACATAAAAGCCGACGCCTGCGGTTATCGGCAATAACTTTCTGTAAATACTCCCTTTGATCGAAATGTTTTGCCAAACTGACAATAGCACTAAAACAACGGCTAAAACATCAAAACTTAGCTGATAGGTTAAAGAATATATCCTCGGCGTTCCATCACAATTTACATTATCCGAACTATTTACATTTACCAACAATACCATCAAAATGGTGTATATGGCAATCAAAAAACTCGACTTTAGGATGTCAACCTTTTTGAAAAGATAGCATATATAAAAATATACAGCTAAAATCAGGAAATAAATACCACTAAAATATTCCATACTTGGTTCAAATTTCGTGAGGATGTATAAGCCCAGAATATCTACGGCAATAACTAAACCCAAACCCAAGACTATAGAAAGAATAAAGAAAAACACCATGCAAATTTTAAGTTGATTTAAAATTATAAAATTTATCTCAATAAAAAAACCTCACAAGCCTTTCAATCCTGTGAGGTTTAAATATTGTAGCCAGACCAGCTTACAAAACACTAGTTATGTTTACTTCCATGTTTTCTTTTCATGTGTTCATGACGCTTTTCTTGCATCTCCAGATAGACTTTAAATTGTTCGTCGTTCAGGATTTCTTTTACTTCTTCATTTTGTGCTTTTCTTAGTTCTTCTAATTTCTTACGAGTCTCTTGAGAACGGCCGAGTGCTCTAACAGCCTCATGCTTTTCTTTGTAAGCTTCTCTGATGGTTTTAAGCTGTTGTTTTTGCTCATCGCTAAGGTTTAACTCTTTCATCATTGCTTTGTGCTCCTCGATTCTCATGCGCTTTTTCTTGTTCGCTTTATGTTTAGCTTCTATGCGTTTCTCTTTCATTTTCATCTTCATTCGCTCATGCATTCTCTTTTTTAGAACCAAGTATTTTTCAAAGTCATCTTTTTCTAAAATTTCTTGGACTTCTTCATTTTGTGCATGATTGAGCGCTTCAAATTTTTGCCTAGTTTCTCTAGAGCGTCCTTCTTCACGAAGAGCTTTCATCTCGGTAGCATACTTGAGATTAATCTCTTTTAGGCGTTTGGACTCATTTTCAGACAATGCTAATTTTTCTGAAATTAAAGCCGTTTGCTTTTCGGAAATTTCCTCAGGAGAAACATCATTAAACTTTTTGTGCTGTGCATTGGACTGATAACCTAGTAAGAGTACAAATACTAAGGCAATTTTAATTGTGGTGAGTGGTGATTTCATTGTAATAAAGTTTTAATATGGTAATTATCGACAATATATGTACGTAGGCAATTTTCTAGTGTTACGCCCGATTTCACTTTTATCCAACATTTTCAACAAATATTAATATTTCGTTAGTCTCTAATTGTTTTGAAAATAATATTTAAATTTGTGTCATGATTTATATTTGGTTACATCATAGTAAAGTAAAACCTGTCAAACGGTAATAAATGAACTATTGACGTCATAACATCCCGTTTGGTTTCAAGCGGGATTTTTATTTTAAATGAAATTTTAAAAACCTTAAATGAAAAATTTAAAAATTGGCATTCAAAAATCTGGACGATTAAATGAAGATTCTATAAAACTTTTAAAAACATGTGGCATTTCTGTCAAAAATGGAAAAGACCAACTGAAAGTTACAGCCTCTAATTTTCCATTGGAAATCTATTATTTAAGAAACGGAGATTTGCCACAATATTTAAAAGATGGTGTAGTCGATTGCGCCATAATTGGCGACAACCTTTTGGTCGAAAAAGGAGAAAACATTAAATCGAATATGCCATTAGGATTTTCAAAATGTCGAGTTTCGCTCGCTATACCAAATAGAGCAACTTATAACTCAATAAGAGATCTTCAAGGCAAAAAAATAGCGACTTCTTACCCAAATACTGTCAATAAATTTTTAAAGAAAAATGACATTTCAGCAGAAATTCATATCATTAATGGTTCTGTAGAAATCGCTCCAAATATTGGTCTCGCCGATGCCATTTGCGACATCGTTTCCTCGGGAAGCACCCTTTTTAAAAACAACCTTAAAGAAGTTGAAGTCATTCTAAAAAGCCAAGCCGTATTGGCAGTTTCACCAAAAATTGAAGCCGAACAGCAACAAATCTTAGACAAACTGAGCTTTAGAATCGAATCTGTATTAAAAGCCAAAACCTCCAAATACATCCTAATGAATGTTCCAAATGAAAAAGTGGAACATGTGGTTCAACTTTTGCCTGGCATGAAGAGTCCAACCATTATGCCGCTAAGTGACGAAGGTTGGTCTTCTGTGCATACCGTAATCGACGAAAATGATTTTTGGGAAGTGATAGACCAGCTGAAAGATGCTGGAGCCGAAGGAATTTTAGTGGCACCAATTGAAAAAATGATATTGTAATGAAAATTATTCAACAGCCTGACGAAAAAAATTGGGAAGAATTATTAAAAAGACCAACACAAGACTTTGCGAGTTTAGAATCTGATGTTAAAGCCATTTTTGAAGACATCAAACATAATGGTGATTCTGCAATAAAAAAATACACTCAAATTTTCGATGGTATTTCAATTGAAGATTTTAGTGTAAATCCTGAAGCGATAGAACATTCAACCGATAACATTTCAGCGGCATTAAAAGAGGCTATTGATGTTGCCTACGACAACATTTTTAAATTTCACCTTGCTCAAGAACAAGTTACAATAAAGGTTGAAACTCTGCCAGGTGTGAAGTGTTGGCAAGCCACCAAGCCCATCGAAAAAGTAGGCTTATACATTCCAGGTGGAAGTGCTCCATTGTTTTCAAGCATTTTGATGTTGGGAATTCCAGCAAAAATAGCAGGTTGTAGAGAAGTTGTTCTCGTCACGCCACCACAACAAACTGGCGTTGTTCATCCTGCGATGCTGTATGCAGCCAAAAAATGTGACATAAAAAGCATCTATCAAGTTGGTGGTATTCAAGCCATTGGCGGATTGACTTTTGGCACAGAACGTATTCCGAAAGTCTATAAAATATTTGGCCCTGGCAATCAGTATGTCACGGTTGCAAAACAAGTCGCCACCACATACGATGTTGCCATCGATATGCCAGCAGGTCCTTCTGAATTATTAGTCTTAGCAGACGATAGCGCAAACCCCACGTATGTGGCCGCAGATCTTTTGAGCCAAGCTGAACATGGCGCTGACAGTCAGGTGATTTTGGTCACAACATCCAACGATTTGGCCGAAAAAACAAAAGATGAAATCTATGCACAATTAGAGCTTTTACCTCGAAAAGACATTGCCGTCAAAGCCATTGAGAACTCCAAACTTATCGTTGTTCAAAATATCAAAACCGCTTTGAGGCTTACTAATCAATACAGTCCTGAACACCTCATCATTTGTTTGAATGCTGAAGACGAAGCGATAGACCAAATTTACAATGCTGGCTCTGTATTTATTGGAAATTATACACCAGAAAGCGCTGGCGATTATGCCTCTGGCACCAATCATACCTTACCAACAAATGCTTTTGCAAGGCAATACAGTGGGGTGAATTTGGATGCCTTTACCAAAAAAATGACTTATCAAAAAATAAGTAAAGAAGGTTTACTGCATCTTGGAAGACACATCGAAGTAATGGCTGAAGCCGAAGAACTTCAAGCGCACAAAAATGCTGTAAGTTTAAGACTAAAGGATTTAAATACGCCTGACTCATGATTTGTGATTTCTGGTTAAAAATTGTTTTCTTTTTTGAAACAGAAGTATAGAAATTTTCATCTGTAGTACTTTAGCACCATTATTTATGAACAAACGAATAGACATAGCCTCTTTAATTAGACCTGAACTTTTGGACATCAAGGCCTATTCTTCTGCTAGAGATGAATTTTCGACTGAAGAAGAAATGATTTTTTTGGATGCCAATGAAAATCCTTTCAATACAAAACTTAATCGATATCCAGATCCGTATCAATCCAAATTGAAATCAAGAATCTCTGAACTGAAAAACGTTGATTCCAAAAACATTGTTTTAGGCAATGGCAGTGATGAAATCATTGATTTATTGATACGCTTATTTTGCGTGCCTTATACCGACAAAATCATGACTTTTCCACCAACTTACGGCATGTACAAAGTCACCGCAGATTTGAATGCTATTGGGATTCAAGAAGTTTTGCTTGATGAAAATTTTCAGCTAAAAGTTGATGAAATTCTGGAACGCATCACAAAAGAAACTAAACTAATTTTCTTTTGTTCGCCAAACAATCCTTCGGGAAATACTTTATACAGAGAAGATGTTATTCGCATACTCCATCAATTTGATGGCATCGTTGTTATCGATGAAGCTTATAGCGATTTTTCTACCGAATCTTCGTTTTCAGAATTAGTAGAAGACTACAACAACTTGGTGGTCATGCAAACTTTCTCTAAAGCCTATGGCTTGGCCGGAGCAAGACTTGGCATGTGTTTTACAAATCCTTTTATAGTGGATTACCTTAACAAAATTAAACCGCCTTACAACGTCAACAGTTTGAGTCAAAACATTGCGCTTGAAAAACTTTCATCCATAGAAAAGGTTGAAAGTCAAATCAAATCAATTATTTCTGAACGCATAAAATTAGAAGGCGATTTAAAGCACATCGATTGGATAACACACATTTATCCAAGTCAGGCAAATTTTTTATTAGTAAAAGTAGATGACGCCAACAAGAGGTACAAACAATTTTTAGACCACCGCATTGTTGTAAGAAACAGAACAACTCAACCCAATTGTGAAAACTGTTTGCGCTTTACGATAGGTACACCAGAAGAAAATTCGACTTTTCTTGAAACCATAAAAACATTTTAAGACGTGAAAAAACTACTGCTTATAGACAGAGACGGCACCTTGATCCGAGAACCCGAAGACGAACAAATAGATAGTTTTGAAAAACTCGATTTTTACCCAGAAGTATTTAAGTATTTAGGCAAAATTGCAGAAAAAGGTGATTTTGAGCTTATCATGATTACCAATCAGGATGGACTAGGCACCGATGCTTTTCCTGAAGACACCTTTTGGCCAGTTCAAAATTTTATAGTCAAAACCTTTGAAAATGAAGGCATAGTCTTTAAAGATATTTTAATCGACCGAACATTTCCTCATGAGAATGCCGAAACAAGAAAACCTAAAACTGGTCTCGTAAAACCTTACCTTTCTGGTGATTATGATATCGAAAATTCATTGGTTATTGGCGATCGTTTAACGGATATTGAGTTGGCCAAAAACATGGGATGCAAAGGTATTTTTATAAATCAACATCGAGGATTAGGCGATAGCGAACTGGAATCAAGCCAAAGCGAATTGAACGCATACATTCAACTTGAGACTCAGTCTTGGAAGGAGATTCATGATTTTTTGGTTTTAAGCAATAGACAAATCTCACATTCTCGACATACCAAAGAAACACAAATCGACATTAATTTAAATCTTGATGGTTCGGGCAAATTTAGAGCTAAAACAGGCTTAGCTTTTTTTGATCATATGTTGGAACAAATTGCCAGACATGCCCTTGTGGATTTGGATATTCACGTCAATGGCGACCTCGACGTGGACGAACACCATACGATTGAAGATACAGCGATTGCTCTTGGAGAAGCCTTCAAAAAAGCAATAGGCAATAAGTTAGGAATGGAACGCTACGGGTTTTATTTACCAATGGACGATGCTCTCGCCAAAGTTGCCATCGATTTTGGAGGAAGAGCATGGTTAGTTTGGGATGCCAAATTTAAAAGAGAATACGTCGGCGATATGCCCACAGAAATGTTCATGCATTTCTTTAAATCGTTTTCCGATGCTGCGCATGCCAACCTGAACATAAAGGCAAAAGGCAAAAACGAACACCATAAAATCGAAAGTATTTTTAAAGGTTTTGCAAGAGCAATAAAAGCAGCTGTAAAAAGAGACCCTGATAAGGTTATTCTTCCAAGCACAAAAGGAACATTATGAGCAAATTGGTGATTATTGATTATGGCGCTGGAAATATACAAAGCATCCAATTTGCCTTAGATCGATTAGGCTATCAATCTGTTTTGAGCCGAAATCCAACAGAAATAGAAAATGCTGAAAGAGTCATTTTTCCTGGCGTTGGTCATGCAGAAACCGCAATGCAAAAGTTGAAGGAAACAGGCCTTGAACAGTTGATTCCAAATCTGAAACAGCCTGTTCTAGGGATTTGCTTAGGCATGCAATTAATGTGCAATTATTCCGAGGAAGGACAAACTGAAGGCTTAGGAATTTTTGATGTGGATGTCAAACATTTTGACATTAAAGAAAAAGTACCTCATATGGGTTGGAATGTGATATCCCAATTAAAATCCAAACTGTTTCAAAACATTCCTGAACGCGCTTATATGTATTTTGTACATAGCTACTTTGTCCCAGAAAATCCTGAAAGCATCGCCACAACTGATTACTCGATTTCATTTTGCAGTGCTTTGGCTAAAAACAACTTCTATGGAGTTCAGTTTCACCCTGAAAAAAGCGGAGAATTTGGCGAGAAAATACTAGATAATTTTCTTAATCTGTAACATTTCCACTTTCATCCAAGTTGAGAAATGGATTGTAGGCGATTTCCCATAAATTACCTTCAATATCGCAGACATAGCCACTATAACCACCCCAAAACGCATTTTGTGGCGGTTTAATAATTTGTACTCCTTTTTGCTTTAAATCTTCAAACAATTCATTGACCTCTTGAATAGAATTTACATTAAACGCCATTGCAAATCCATTAAATCCACTTCCTTCAGAAGAGACTTCCGCATCGAGAGCAAGGTCTTCTTTTGGATAAAGTGAGAGAAGGATGCCATTTAGCTTAAAAAAGGAAATTTGTTCATTACTCGAGCTTAAGGTTTTCCAACCAAAAGCTGTTTCGTAGAACGTGGTCATGGCTTTTAAATCCTCGACACCGATGGTTATAATTGTAAGTCTCTGATCCATATACTTATTATATCGAAAGTTTAATCGTTACCTCATCTCCAATGCTTAAGGCTCTTTTTTTTCGAATGCTAGCTTTAAGCGGCAAAAGATAAGTATTACGTTTGGTATCGAACCAAATGGCTGTTTGCCAAATTATGTCATCTAGCTGAGCTGTTACCTTCAACCTACCCCAACCTTCTTCAAATTCTTTGAGGTGCTCACGAATATCAGCTGAAATATCTGTTGGTAAAGACACAAAATGCCAACCACCGTCCGCATTGTGTTTCCATATCACCGATTTAAAACTGTAGTTTATGTTCACAAGGATATCTTTTAACCTATAAAACTCTGCAAGAATTCAGGCTGATATTTTAGGTAATGATACTAAAAATCCATAAAAACCAAAAAAGCTTTGAGAAAAAAAGCATGATTTTATTTGCTTTTTAGCTCAGTCCATTTTTAGTTGCTATTTTTTATATTTCTTTTCAATACGTCCATTATCTAAAACTCGATACTCGACTTTTCCTGCTGTCATTTTCAGGCTTCCTTTGATAATGTCTGTTTCATCTTGATTAAAGTCCCAACGTTTTACCGTGTCAAGGACGGTGATTGTTCGATCAGTGTTAAAAGTCACATGTTCTATTGCTTCATATCCCATATCTTGACCGCTCTTGTCATAAAAACCTGTAGAGTCAATTTTATTTCCTTTTAGGTCATAAGTAGTCAAAAAGGGTACAAGTCCCCAATCTCCTATTCCACAGTCAATAATTCCAATTGTATTGCCATCCCGATAATAGATTCCTAAGGGTTGGCTCGTCCAAGTGTGCTTATATTTTCCGAAAGTATTTTTGTCAAAGTTTTTTGAAGTCTCAGGAAGTTGTCCAAATGGATTAGTTTCCAAGGGAAGAGGAATTTGGTCGAGTGTGGAAATGTAATTTTCAAAGTTTGAGTACGATTGTTCACTTCCTTTTACTATTTCAGTTGAATGTTCCTTTTTTGTCGGACTATTACAACTCCACAAAGTGATGAATAAAATCATGGATATGATTAGTTGTTGCATTGTCGTTGTCTTGCTTGCAGGTAATATTTTTGTAATAGAACTGACTAAGGGAAGTTTCACCCTAAACCTCTTTTAGAACCCTGCTTGAAAGTCTCCCATCACACGATGGCTCTAACTGCTCAAATCTAAGCAATTACAATGATTTGGAAAAAGTTCCAGTGGTAAAACGTTGTAGACTATTGTTTCCGTCGAAAAGAGGATATAGGCTGTCCAGATGTATATCGGGAAAAACTTGGTTGTTGGCAGTAGCAATTTTACGCTAGTGCTAGATTGTCATTAATTAGGGTCTGCTGAAAAACTCAGCCGACCCTTAAATTCTGTCTAAATCTATTAGATATATCTAAATTAGAGAAAGACTCAAAACCTTTTATATACTCGTAAATAAGATGCATCAATTTTCTCCATAGCAGTGCTACCTCCGCCAAATGGACGAGGTTAAGCACTAATACTATGCATGCCACCCAAGATTCACTTGTTTTTGCAAGCCTTGCTTTTATACGGTCTAATCCATATGCTGTTTTAGCTTGTCCAAACTTACCTTCAATTGGGTTTCTTTCTCCAGGTCTTACATGATTTGACAATGCCTTTTTCTTAGGTGGTCTCCCTAAAGGTTTTGCCCTGAGTATTATCCCTTTTTTCTTCAAATAGGCTCTGTTCTCCCTATTGCAGTAGATTTTATCTGCCATAACTTCCTTTGGATAATAGCCTGATCGTTTTTTATATTTTTCAACACTATCCTTTAATCTTGTTCCCTCGTTGAAAGCATCCCAACTAAAATCGTCTAAAAAAGTTAGGCCACTGACCAAGGAAGCATTAATCTTTGCGCCAAATTCTACCTTTGAATTAGATTTACCTCTAACAATTGGTCTGACATGGGGCTGGTGAATACTTACAATTCTATCTGCGATACTTTTAGTTTTGGTGTCATACATTGTTTTTTGTTGCACATAAAGTTGTTGTATGACTAGTAGATATTTGTACTGCGTTTTGTTCAAAGGAATTACTTTCAAAGTATCCAATATTTTATCAATTGAGCGCAAATTTCTACCCAAATAGCCTAGCTGTTGTCTTAATGCTGTGCGAATATTTTTTCTTGTTTTAGTTTTCTTTTGAGCCACTTTTAGATAGTCTTTTCTTGCTTTCTGACGATAATTGCGTGGCTTTTTTTTCAAAGTAGATTTGGCATAAAGAACATCTAACAGCTCTTCTGATTTTTCCCGGGCATCATTAAGCAAATCAATATCAGTAGGGTATGCAATATCCTGAGGACAAGCTGTTGCATCGATTATTAGCGATCCTTTATGGGTAACCTCTTGTGTGTCTTGGTTCTCATCATCATTGTCTTTAGACTTGTCTTTCTTTTTGTCTTCAAGATCTTGCTTTATCTTGGCTATTCGCTCATTAATGGCCTTTATTTCTGTTAAACCTAATCGTTTTCTAAACTCGACAAATAATGAAGCATCAAAAGGGGGAACATCACAAAAAGAAGTGTAACCTAAAAAGTATTGCATGTAGATGTTTTCGCTGATTTGGTCTACAGTCTCTCGGTCATCTAAATTACACAAATGTTTGATTATAATGGATCCTAAAACAATCCTTGGATTTAATGCTGGACGACCTGTTGATTTTTCTGGTAGATGCTTCCAGTAAATGGAACATAACTCATCCCAAGGTAATAGCTTAGATAATTGAACCCAGCGGTTATTAGGATTCAATTCTCTTTCAAATGGACTTTCAAAACCAGATATGGTAAGTTGATTTGTACTCACATATTTGGGTGAAGGTGCACGACTTTTTAATGCGTTTTTCATGGTTTCCTTGCACTTGATGACACAAATATAAGCCGTATACCTTATAAATAACAACTTTGTAGTTTTTCAGCAGACCCTAATTAGTTCAGTTTTGCTCTTCCAATTATTATCGCTAAAATGCTTTATAAGTTTAAATATACCAAATCGTCCCACATTACATATGTACTATTGCTTTGGGTAATTCTCACATTCTATATACTCTCTTTTTCAAATTTGTCGATTAATGTGAGATCAATGAGAAGTCCAAATAGAACTCCTGTGGCATACATAGCTATATCCAAAATATCATAAGTACTACCAAGAAATCTTATTTCATAAAATTGTAACATTTCAACAGTCAACCCAAATAAAAATGTAAACACGCCTCCGAGAATCCTACTGTTATTTATCGATAATTTCTTACGAAATGATATTTGCAATAACAAATAAAGATTCATAGGAAGTAATATGTCCATTAAGTAACCTGAGACGAAATTTGGAAAAATGCCATTATAATTAGGCCCTATAAGAAAATGTAACAATCCTACAAATACAGAAATCCCTACGATAACATATTTACTTTTAGTATTTTTCATTTCAATCTTTAATTAAAGGGTAATACCATTTATAACTTGAAATTATCGTAATAAATCGCCCTTATTTACTTTTTTGCTCAGTTTTTTATTCTAAAACACCTTATTCCTTTTTCAAGTTAAGTTCATGTCCAAATCCGCCGTCCAGATTTCGGTAAGCATAAACTGCATGAAAAACACCCTTTTTATCTCCATTTGCAAAATGAAATTCAAACAAACGCCTTTCTATCATTCTTGCATTTGTCAATATAAAGTCTCTTGCTTTTAGAAAGTCATTTTTTTGTAAGACCATTTTTTAAGGATTATTTGAATTAGAAACAACGGTCCTCGGCATCGAGTAGACAAGGGGAATTTCGCCCCAAGTCTCTCACAGAACCGTACGTGATAGTCTCCCATCATACGGCTCTTCTTATACAAATCTAAGCTATTACATTTATTTGTGAA
>JAUIFC010000018.1 GCA_030429455.1 Bacteroidia bacterium
AAAAGCCCCCTTCGGGGGTTTGGGGGATTACTACCGCCACTTATTCGCCAAATACACCAAAGACAACATCACCGGGCCTTCGATCAACACGCCAACTACGGTTGCCAGCGATGCTCCTGAATTTAATCCAAACAACGAAATAGCTACAGCCACTGCTAATTCAAAAAAATTGCTCGCCCCGATCATCGCTGCCGGCGCGCAGATGTTGTGTTTCAATTTTAAATACTTTCCAATAAACCACGCCAAAAAGAAAATAAAATACGTCTGGATGGTTAGTGGCACAGCAATCAATACAATGTCTAAAGGCTGCTCTACGATCTTTTCACCTTGAAAGGCAAACAACAAGACTAGTGTCGTTAAGAGCGCAATGATCGAAATGGGTTTGAGTTTGGCTAAGAATTGCGTTTTAAACCAGTCTTCTCCTTTGTGTTGAATCAAATAGCGGTTGGACAGATAGCCTGTTAAGAGTGGTATCACCACAAAAACTACAACCGAAATGACTAAAGTGTCATAAGGGATTTCGATATTGGTAACGCCTAAAAGGAGTTTTACTATTGGAATGAAAGCCACAAGTAAAACCAAGTCGTTTATCGACACCTGAACCAAGGTATAATTGGCATCGCCTTTAGTCAAGTAAGACCAGACAAAGACCATTGCTGTACAGGGTGCCGCACCTAAAATAATGGCTCCCGCAATGTATTCACTGGCTTGCTCCGGCGTTAAAAATGCCTGAAAAATCTGGCTAAAAAACAACCAGGCAAAAAAGGCCATGCTAAACGGCTTAATCAGCCAATTGATGACCAAGGTTAACCCCAAACCTTTCTTTTCTTTGGTAATGTGCCGAAGTGACGAAAAATCGATTTGAACCATCATTGGGTAAATCATCAACCACACCAGAATAGCTACGGGAATATTGACGTTGGCAACAGTTAGATCGCCTATGGCATATCCTAACAGTACGCCAACCACAATACATAAAAACACCCAAAGGCTCAGATATTTTTCAAATACGCCCATCGAAGAATTTAATTTGTAATGTTACTTAAATTACAAATCCAAAATAAAACCCAGCCTTTAAGAAATTGTAAAGAATCATTTTCTTTCCCAAAGCTCTACCCTGACACCCAGTTGCTTAAAAGACTTGATTAGTGTATATTCATTATGAATGGTATTGTATTCTAAATCTTTTATGTTGTATACATTAGAATACAGCACATAAGGTTCAACACCTGTGAAATCTGTAAAACTTCTTTTATCTCCATTAAGATCTACAGCATCGATGGTAGTATTGTTTGGAAAAAAAGTTGCCGTTTGCTCGATTTCAATGCCACTCTCATCAATATATGAAATGGCTTGATGTCGTAAATCAAAATAATGAACATGCGCCAAAGATGCATCCCAACCTTGAGATATTTTATCGGGGTAAATCCAAAAGTTTCCTAATAATAAACTCATAATTAAAAACGAATAGGCTAACCACTTGCTAGGTTTATTTTTATTTGACTGCTTGTGTGTGTGTGTGTGTGTGTTGAACAGCATTATAAAAGAAATTAATGCCAAACAAAGGTAAGACGGTATAAAATAACGATGCCCCATAGGATTATTAATACCTAAACTCGTAATTATTATAATTATTACTGAAAAAACGGATATGACAATCAAGGGTTTAATTTTTGAAAAGTCGATTTTCTTTCTCAGAAGAAGTAGAACCAAAAGAATAACTACAAATACTGAGACCCTGCCAAAGTCTATATAGCGATGAATTAATACAGCAATATTTCTGAAAAAGTTTAGTAGAAAACCTGATTTATCGCTGTAATCTGTTGCCTTTCCCCATGGTTGAAGTGGATTCGATATTATCCATCCCTTATAAATTAAGCGCCAGGCTATATAGCATAATGCCGGAATAGCACTTAAGATATAAGTGATCATGTTCTTAGCTTTGAAAAATGACATAAATCTTTCCTTACGGTAAAAAACATGTAATAATAGGTCTGTCATAAAAAGACCAACACCTAACATCATTCCTCTATAAGAGATAATGCTTAAAAACACTAATCCCAGTAATTTGTAGGTGTTATTCTTATAGAGTATTCCATTTAAAGCTAAAAAAAAGAAGCATAATAAGGGGACTTCTGGATTAATTGAAACCAATTGAGCCATTAATGTTGGATCTACAAAAACCAATAGAAAAGCCCCTAGCAATAAGGCCTTATCTTTTACAAAATAATCAATGCATAAGTGGAGTTGTAACAAAAAACCATAAATAAACGGAAACATGATAAGGTGAGTAACCCAAAGTGATTTTCCAAAAATGGTCCATGTAAAAGCCACAAGAACAGCCATGAATGGCGGATGTCCTGGATCAATATCAGGGGTAATGCTCATCCAATTAAAAATCCCATTTTCATATAGGGTATTACCCATATCTGATATAAAGGTAATATTGTCCCAGAAAATTCCAAACTCCAGACGTGCAATAGTGATAATAAAACCTAGAATGAAGATGGTAATTCTCAATAAATTAGTCTAAAAGTTATTTTCAAATATAAGATTAAAAGAAAACAACGGTAGGTTTATATTCAATTTAAATTAAAGTAATTCATCCCAATTAAAAAATGTAATTTTACGAGATGAAACGTAAACTTCGCATTAACGGCCATTCGCATTTACTTCCTTACCCGGAAGAAATCCCAACATTTATGAAAGAAAAAGGGATTTTCTGGGTGGATGAAGAGAGAAAATTCATGCTTCAGAAAAACTGGAAACGACCAGTTACCGACTCTAGTTTTTTCTTAAATGAAAAACTCGAATGGATGGAGCGCTTTAACATCGACCATGCTGTGGTTTTAAACCTTTCTCAACTCTACGGCAATGGCTTGAGAGTGGAAGAAATGAAACAGGCGTTACGTTTTCAAAACGACTTTAATGCTAGAATCCAGCATGATAACCCTAAAAAGTTTACTTGTGGTTTTGTGGTTCATCCTGGATTTGTAAGAGGTGCTTTATGGGAAATTGAACGATGCGTAGAAGAATTGGACATGAAATTGTTGTGTTTGCCTACCCATTTTATGGATTCTATTGGCGTTTGGCGATGTGTGTTTGATGAAGAAAACGAACCTATTTTCGAATTGGCAGACAAGTATAACTTGGCGGTAGAAATTCATCCTTATGATGGTGATAAATTCATCAAACTCGAAAATACTGCGTGGCGTTTTCATTTAATTTGGATGTTAGCCCAATGTGCTGATGCTTATCACTTTTTAACCTTAAATGGGTACGCACATAAGTATAAAAATATGCGAATTTGTTTTGCGCATGGTGGGCAATTGGCTCAAATGAATTTAGGAAGACGCATCCAAGGCTTTGATGGTAGACCAGATTTATTTGAAGGCAAAGTTCATCCTAGAAAATCCGTTGGGCACAAAAATATTTTCTTTGACACTTTGGTTCATGACACCAGATCATTTCAACTCTTGTTAGAAAATCAAAAGAGCAAACAAATTCTTGCCGGCCTGGATGATCCTTATCCTTTGGGTGAAATGGAAAGTGAACCGCAATCCTCGTATCCTGGAAAACTATTGGACTTAGCCGTTGACGAAAACATCATTACGTCGGACGAACGTGATGAAATTTGGAACGACAATGTCGTCACTTGGTTATTTGGTGAAGATGAACATGAAAAAAATAAATTTTATAAGCGATTAGGAGTTGTCTAAAAATATTTAAAACAATTGAATGGAATTTATAGATAAACATCTTGACGATTATTGTGTAAATCACTCTCAGAAAGAACCAGAACTTTTAAAAGCCTTATCCAAAGAAACCTGGCAGAAAATACTCATTCCCAGAATGCTGAGCGGTCATTTTCAAGGGCGATTATTAAGTTTGATTTCAAAACTTATCGCTCCAAAAACAATTTTAGAAATTGGCACGTACACAGGTTATTCTACTTTATGTTTGGCAGAAGGCTTGGTGAATGATGGTAAAATCCATACCATCGACATCAATGAAGAACTTGCAGATATCCAACAGAAATATTTCCAAAAGTCAGACTATAAAAACCAAATCATAAGCCATGTTGGGGAAGCAAAACACATCATTCCTGATATTGATGCTAAATTTGACCTCGTCTTTATCGATGCGGACAAAAGTAATTACGGCTTATATTTGGATTTAGTCATACCAAAACTCAACCCTAAAGCCGTTATTTTGTCGGACAATGTCCTCTGGAGCGGCAAAGTGATTGATAAAAACGCTGATGACACAGACACGGTAGCGTTGAGAGCCTATAATAAAAAGATAAACGAACATCCTGATTTTGAAACCGTTCTTCTTCCCGTTCGAGATGGGTTGAGTATTAGTCGGTATAAAGGTTGATACCATAATTTATGTCCTGTTGTCCGGACACTTCAGCAGTTGCTGGTGAAAATAAGTACATTATTCAAGCCACTGATACACGAATGGATTTCTATTAAATTAGAACATTCATGGCTAATTTCAAGGAATATATATTTTGTTGATTGATACAAGTTCCAATCATTAGAATTAAATCTAAACTGATAGCACATGACAACAAATCTAGCTCTTAAGAATCATTAAAATCAATTTAGCATACCCGAATTTGTCTGGACAAAACAGTGTTATATTATTCTATATTTTCATAAAATAACTTTAAGATTTAAACTTCTGCATTTACCTTCAATACATTTGTTTTCTATCGAATTCAAAATTTATAATTTAAAATTCTTAATTCATAAAAATGAAATATACAACGCTTCCCCATACAGATATTAAAGTCAGCAAAATCTGCCTAGGCACGATGACTTGGGGTAATCAAAACACCCAGGAGGAAGGTTTTGCGCAAATGGATTTAGCACTGGACAAAGGCATTAATTTCTTTGATACAGCAGAACTGTATCCACTTGAGTTTGACACAATATCCTTATAAGAGTTTGATAATGAGTAATATAATATTTTATGGGTGCTCCACAATATTTTATAAGTATTTGATTATGTGTTTTTTAGATAAAATGTTTGGGATTTGCTTTAAACCTAATTTATTTATAATAGCAGGGATTTCTTTTTTATTTGAAGAACGCAGATAGAATTGTTCTTTTTTTTGTTCAACTAAACTTAGCTGCATAAGATCTAAGTTTTTTCTTAGTTGACTCTCACTAATCTTATATCCTCTTTGATTGAGTTTGCTAAGCAAATAATGTTGTATTGTATATGTCATATAGCATAGGCAGATATGTCCTTCTATACGTTTTGATGTCCAGTGATACATAGGACGTGTTTCAAGGTGGGTTTTAAAAGTTCTAAAAGTTTGCTCTATTTGAAATAGGTGTCTGTAATGGTCTAAAACTGTTGTTACTTCAAGTGTTTTGTTGTTTGTAGCGATGCATAGAAATCCATCATATTTTTGGTCATTTTCTATTTTATCTTGATCAATACTGTATTTTGAGTCTCCTTCTTTTTTTAGATAAAATCTGGCGGATTTGCGTTCTATTTGTGATGGATTTTTCAATAGTTTTTCTGCTTTTTTGATTTTATCTTCTCTGTCTTTTGTGGCTCGTTTACTACTGTATGTCCCAATAATGGTTCTGCCATTGTAGGTTATAGTGGTGTATTTTAAAGAAATGACTTCGCCGTCTTTGCCGTATTCCCATTCTTTACTGTAATTATCTAAATTGGTAAGTTTTGATTTGATGTGAATAGGGAGTGTTTTTAGGCGTTCACCAACAATAAATTCATAGTTATTTTGATTTTCAACTATATCAATATTGTTCTTTGATAGCATACCTCTATCGGCTACAATAATGATGTTTTCTATCTGGTAATCTTTCTTTAACGTTGCCACAGCATCTTCAAATGTGTGACCTTAGTACTGGTCGCCTGCGTATAAACGGTAACCTATTGGGTTCTTGTTTTTATCAATCAATAATCCAAAGACAACTTGTACTTTTCCTGTTTTACCATCTTTTGAGAAGCCCTTCTTACGCAAATCATCAGCTTTATCAGAATCAAAATAAAATGTCGTTACATCATAAAATACAACATCAAGCTTTTGGTTGAATAGATTAAGACCTTTATTGAAAATAAATCTTTGGATAGTTTTTGCATGTCTTGATAGCTGGTCTAAACTGCGATAAAGATGGTGTAGCTCTACTGTTGACACACCTAGATATTCTTCTTGGTCAAGGTAACTAATGCGTTTACTACATGGGTCATGAAGACGTTCAATTAACATCAGTTTGACGGCATTGAGCAGATCATACTTAAGTTTTTTACGCTTTACGATATTGCCTAATAATTTGTCTAAACCATAATAAGCTAACGCCTTATCTACTACTTGAGAATAGCCATAATTATAACGGTCTATCTCTTGAACTCCTCCCCCTAAAAGCTCTTTGGGATCACCGCCTCCAAGCTCATAGAAACGCTCTCCAAAGCGCTTAAGCATTGAAGGGGTATAATCGCTTACTTTTCCTAAGGAGTATAGGGTCTTCTTGACGTATTTACCATTAATGCGGTGGGAAGAGACTATACGTATATACTGTTCGCCATTTTTATTATCTACCTTCAAGTATGCCATAATGCAAAAGTAGAACCAATTATTGGGCTGTCAAATAGAGCTTTCGCTCCACACTTTTGCCAAAACAAAAAACAAACTCAATGTTTATAGGGTACTAGGAATAATAATACTGATTTAGTGTCAAAGTCAAGAGAACCGGTCTTGCAGCAGCTTCATCCAGTTTTTTGTAAATTGTTGTTAGGTCCTTTGCAGAATCTTTACAAGATGACGAAAATGTAAAAGGAACAGCAGTTGCTAACCCGGAAATAGCAGTGGTTTTGAGAAAATTTCTTCTATTGAGTGGCATTTAGATAAGGTCTTTTGGACATCACAAATATAAAATATTAATTAATTGGTTATTCTCCGTCCATTATTTGTGTTAAATCATAACACCAAACTTTTGATAAACCGTCTTGGGCCATGCCGTTGAAGTACACCTTCTTCCCATCCCTTGAAAAAGCCGGATGTATGTGAGAATGTACATCCCAGAAGTTTTTGCCATTGACTACATTGGGTTGTTGAAACAATACTTTTGTAGGATTTACGCTTCCTTTACGATATAAAAAAACTTGAATAGGATCACTTTGGTACCAGTTATCAGTTACTATCCACTGCCTGTCAGGAGAAATGCTGCCGTGGTTGCCATGACCGGCAACATCGTCTTCTATGATTTTTCCAAAAAGATCATGACGGTTTAAATGGTGAATATTATTCCCAGTTTCAAAACCAAAAATGCTTTCATTGTCCCACCATTGTATATGCATAGGCTTAGGCCCCATGAATCTAATATTACTCCCATCAGCATTAGCGAATAAATAGTAAGCCTCTCGTTTTTTTGTCACTCCTCTTTTTGATTTTATTTTGGCTTTGATTTGAAACATGATTCTTTGTGCATTTGGACTCCAGTAAGGATGATCAAAATTCCAGCCTTCTAAGGGTATTTTAGTACCCATTTCTTCTGCTAAATGCTTCACATCGTTAATGTTGATTAAAGATGATACTGTCTTGATATTTAAATCTAATTCGTAAACGTGTTTCTCCTCCTCTTCGTTGCCTGTAGATTTAAATAAAATTTTGTTGTTTACAGCAGAATAATCACTGAGTTGTGAACCCTCATACTGATCAAGTTCTCCGCTATAAATATTATGGACGTAAATAATATTGTCCTGATTGCTGTTGTACGCTAATGTTTCATTATCTATCCAAATCGCATATGTACCGACATGACGCTGTGAGCCATTTACAGTATTTATGGTAAAAAATTGTTCAGTGGCTAAGTCTTTAACCACAACATCCATTTTTTTATTAGGTTTAAAGATTGTAAATACCAATTTTTTCCCATCGGGACTATCCGGAAATTGATGAAAATAAGATATTACTGCATCTTCTCCGGCTGGTGAGACTAGACTTAAGTTATTATCTTGACCATAGGCTTTCGTGAGCAAACAGAATGTAAATATTGAGTATATTAATCCGAGTTTTATAATTTTCGATTTCTTCATCATAAAGTCTTATAAATTCTGTTTTTTATCCCTGGTATTGTTACAGCTTACACCATGATTTTTACTATATTTTCAATTTCATTTACTTGTTTATCAAATGCATCTCTTTGATATCATGAATCTTAGATAATAAATAATCTGAGAGGTATTTTACTTCATTTAAATTCAATCCCCATAGACTTTTATTAGACAGGATGGTATTTAGGGATAGTGTTATATCACCTAATTGCCAAGTTTTTTGGAAAAAGGCGATGACCTCTTCATCGTCTCTTAAAGTAATTTTTAAATTCCTATACTCACCTCTGTAATAAAGTAAAAGGTAGGCAAAAGCCGTTGCTAAGCCTTCAGGGATTTTATCAAATTTGTTTATAAAACTGAGTAAACTTGGCAAAACTCTGACTTTAAATTTGGAAATTGAATTTAATGAAATATCACTTAAATAATGTTGAATAAATGGATTTTGAAAGCGCTCCAGAACATCCTTAGCATAGATTTCCATAGCTTGGTTAGGTGTTTCTAAGGAAGGAATAATTTCTTTGAAAATGATATCTTTTATAAATTGTCCTGCCGTTTGATCTTCTATAACGTCCCTCACTTTTTGCAAACCATTCATAATACCGTAGGCGACCATTGCCGTATGAGCTCCGTTGAGTATGCGAACCTTACGGGTTCTGTATGTTTCTAATTGATTTGTGACTATAATATTAAGACCAGATGGATTAATGTAAAGCTGTTCTTTCAGAATTTCCGGCCCTTCAATAACCCATAAGTGAAAATACTCTGCATTGACAATGAGATGGTCTTTATACCCAAGTACTTCATGAAGTTTTTCTATCCTGCTACCTGGAAAGCCGGGCACAATTCTATTTACCAAAGTATTGCAAAACCAAATATCGTGTTCTATCCATTCTTTAAAGCTTTCTGGCAGAGACCACAACTCTATGTATTGTAAAACACATTCTTTCAGTTTCAGACCATTATTTTCAATAAGCTCACATGGAAGGATGGTCAAACCTTTTGGAGGACTAGAGTTAAAGTGTCGGAATCTATGATACAATAAGGCTGTAAGTTTACCCGGGAAAGTTTTTGGCGGGATAGAAAAATTCTTATCCTCCGAATTAAATTCTATTCCTGCTTCAGTAGTATTGGAAATGATAAATTCTAAATCCGGATTTTCACCTAGAGCGAGGTAAGCGCTGTAATCTTCGTAAGGATTTGTAACACCATTTACACAGGTGATTAATCTGAAGGTCTGGATTTTTTTTGAATTTTCTATACCTTCTAAAAGCACATGATATAAACCATCCTGAGCATTGATTAATTCTCCCATACCATTTTTTATTGGCTGAATGATTTGGATACCCGCATTAAAATCTGTTTTTTCATTGATGATATCTAACATCCAATCGGTAAACGCACGAAGAAAATTACCTTCACCAAATTGCAAGACTTTTATGGGTTTTTTGGAACTATCAATTACGGTATTTAGTTTTAATTTTTTCATCTTAATTATATTCACTTATGAGTAGGTCTAGAGTTTTCAAATCTTTTACTAATCTATAAACAATACCAAGTCATTTTTAAAACAATACAATCGATTGCATCTATATTATTGTTAGTCATTTTATTTTATTTTATTTTTAAATTACTTATTTCTCAAAGATGATTCTCTAATAATAAGTTTTGGTTGAATAACGGTTTTCTTTGGTAAAACATCTTTTCCAGTATTTAAAGCATCAAAGAAAAGATTAGCCACAGTTTTACCCATTTCTATAGGATACTGATTAACGCTTGAAATGGAAGGCTCTGTAAATGAAGTAAAAGGCTCGTTAGAGAATCCTACTATAGCAACTTCTTCAGGTATCTTAATACCATTTTCTTTAAGTACTTGCATCGCACCAAGCGCACAAAAGTCACTGGCAGAAAAAATAGCATCAAAATCAATATTATTTTTTAACAGATTCTCAGCATGCTTACGGCCATCTTCTAATTGAGAGTTTGCACTTAACACTAAACTCTCATCTAAGGCTACACCATGATAAGCAAGTGCATCTGCATATCCACGGTAGCGCTCTTTGTAAATACTTAAATCTCTACCGGTTGTAAAATGCACAATACGCTTACAACCTTGTTCTATAAGATGAGTCGTAGCTTCATAACCACCTTGGTAATCGTCTATTACCACCTGATCGGCTTGAAGTTGAGGTATAGACCTATCAAATAGGATTAGCGGAATACCACTTTCTACAACATCTTGTAGGTGACTAATATCTGTAGTGGTCTTAGAGATTGAAACCAAAACACCGTCTACTTGAGTATTTAAAAACGCCTTTAAAGCTTTTTTTTCATTCTCTAGATTTTCGTAAGACTGACTCACAATAACATGATAATTAAAACCTTCTGCGACTTGCTCGACTCCTCTAACAATTGATGAAAAAAAGGCTCGATCTATAAGTGGCACGAGTAAACCAATAATTTGTGTTTTACCATTCCTTAAAGCTGAAGCAATGCTATTGGGTTTATAATTAAGCTCTTTAGCCATTTTCAAAACCCTTTTCTTGGTCTTATCGCTAATACGTGGATTATTATTAAGCGACCTAGAAACAGTTGAAGCTGTAACGTTAAGCCTCTTTGCTATGTCATGTATGGTTACTTTTTTTGATTTGTTCATTTTACTTACTTGTAACGGCAATCTGCACATGTAATAAAATCAATATTGAATAAAACTATTATAGCTTGTAGACTCTTCTTATCCTTACGCCATTTACAATAAGTGCAAATATTAATTATAATTAAATATTATAAAGAATATGCAATTATACAATTTTTTTTGCTCAATGCATTGCACAACTTATAAATTATTTAATAAAAAAAGTATTGAAATAAACTAGCATGCGTTAAAACGACTTCTCAGACGATGTTTAAAGAAAATCGATATAAAAATCTCAAAAACAAATATGTGCTATAACATTGTTTTTAAACATTTTATATAATTATACCCCAACCATAAACATTAATTATTAGTAAAGTCATTTTTTTCAAAATACTATTTTTTTATTGAATTATTCTTTTTTCTAAAAAGTAAAAAACTGACAAATAGCAGTTTTTTAATATTTTTTTAATCTTTTACTTGTGCGAATAATATTTCTTTATTATCTATGCAAACGTTTTCGCTATGCAATCGATTACATCTCATAAATTAAATCACAACTTATGAAAATTCTAAAAAGTTTAAACCTTGTATTATTCGCTTTTGTTATTCATCTATCCTGGGGTAACACGTCAAAGAATTTAATCTATGATGTTCTTGCTTATGAAGGGGTAATAACCGGTCAGGTCTTTGGACAAAGTGACAATCCCTTACCGGGTACATCAATCATCATCAGGGAAATTAATATTGGAACAGTAACTAATCTTGAAGGAAGGTTTCAACTTACAAATGTTCCGGAAGGTATACATAAATTAGAGATAGTTTATATAGGTTCTGTTACTGAAGCCCTTGAGGTGGAAGTTAAAGCAGGCGAAGTGTTAGATATTGGTATTATAAGACTAAAAGAAGAGGTAAACGAATTGGGGGAAGTGGTAGTTACAGCTTCAATAGAAGGGCAACAGCGAGCATACAACCAGCAAAAGAATTCAGATCAAATTAAAACAATTGTTTCTGCAGATTTAGTTAACCAATTCCCAGATATAAATGTTAGTGAGGCATTACAACGTGTTACAGGAGTTAATATAGAACGAAGTAATGGCGAAGGGACAAACATTCGAATTCGAGGTACACCTAACAATTACACAACAATAACAATAGACGGTGCACAACTACCAAATACTAATGGAGAAGAGAGAACAGAGGCATTAGATTTAATTCCAGCTGAACTTTTATCTACAATGGAAATCACTAAAGCTTTGTTACCCGAAAATGATGGAGATGCTATTGGAGGAACTGTTAACTTAAAAACACCTGTGGCTACAAGTAAAAAAGGAAAACTAAAAGGATCCATCGCTGGTGGATATGCCTCTATTGATGAACGAGAAACAGTTAGGTCTAAGCTCAAATATTCAAAACGATTCTTAAATAAAAGAATAGGAATGATTTTAGGCGCTAGTTATTACACAACAGTAAGTGGAGAAGATAGAATAGATGGAATATGGAATAATAGAATAGAGTCTGGCGATAGTGAAGCGAGTGAGAGAATTACAGCTTTAGCAGAACTTCAAACTAGACCAAGTTTAAATGTAAGAGAACGTATAGGTGCTAATGCTACATTTGATTACCGTTTTTCTGAAAATTCAAAAATATTAGCAACTGGTTCTTATTACTCATTAGTCGATCAAGGCGAGCGATACAGAACACGTTATAGATCCCGAGGTGTTTTTCCTGAACTTGGAAATCCCTTGGTAGCTGGGACAGAAAATGGATCTGCAAGAATACAAAAAGACCTAGCCGATCAAACCAGACGACGAAGTAACTTTACATTTACTATAGGTGGGGAACATCTCATTAATAATTCTGGTAAACTTGATTATGGGTACAATTATTCTAACTCCGAAAGAGATGAAGAGGCCTTTAGAAGTGTTTTTGTAAGACGAGGTATCGTTTTCGACATAGACTTATCAAACCCAGATTTCCCTCAGTATAATCCTAGAGATTTTAATGAATCAAATGCTGCTCAGTATGAATTTCTTGGTTACCAAGTTGAAAAACCTATTACTGTTACAGGTACTAATCAAACATTCTATGCCAACTACGAACAACCCTTTAAACTAGGGAATAAGATAAATTCTACACTTAAATTTGGTGGTAAGTTGCGATTACAGGAAAACTCAAGACGAAGATTTAATACACAATATGCAAACTATCAGGGAAATTTTACACTAGATCAAGTGGCAGGGCCTGATCAAGGTAGTATTTTTGAAGGACGTTACAATCTTGGTGTCTTTCCATCTGCAAGCAGAATGAGAAGACACTTTGAAGCTAATCAAGATTTATACACTTTTGATGCCGATGAAAGTTTTTTAAATACAGAATCAAACAAATATGATGCCCAAGAGGATATAGGTGCTTTATATATTCAAGATAAATTGAGTATTGGCAAATTTTCTGCCGTTTTTGGAGTAAGATACGAACATACAGATGCTAACTACCAAGCTAACATTGTTGAAAACAATTTTGGTGAGCTAACATCTACACCTGTTGAAGGTGGCCTAGAATTTGATTTCCTTTTACCAAGTTTAAGTATGAAATATGCTCTCGGTCCAAGAACAAATTTAAGAGCTTCATATTTTGAATCTTTTGCAAGACCAAACTTCATTGATCTTGTGCCAACAGAAATCATCAATTTTGCCACCTTACAAGTTAGAAGAGGTAATCCTGATCTTCAGCCAGCCTTTTCTAGAAATTTAGATTTTATGTTTGAGCATTATTTTAAAAAGGATGGCACTTTTTCTGTTGGGGTGTATTATAAAAGCATAGATAATTTTATTTTTAACCAACAATCTATCATAACCGATAATCCAGCACTTGAGAATTTTCAACTTTTACAAGCTGTAAATGGAGATTTGGCTGAAGTATTAGGGGTAGAAATAACAGCTTCAAAAAAGTTTACATTCTTACCAGGCTTTCTTAATGGATTTGGAGTGTATGCCAATTACACGTACGTAGATAGTAGTAGTTCTTATACTGGATTACTCAGCGATTTTGATACAGGAGAAACAATAGTAGCTACAAGACAAGATGTTCCTTTTGTAGGACAAGCAGATCATACAGCTAATGCGGCATTGTATTATGACAAAGGAAAATTCAGTATCAGAGCAAGCTTAAACTACCAAAGCGAATCCTTATTAAGTTTTGATGTTGATCCATTCTTTGATTTCATTTTAGAAGAACGCTACCAACTAGATGCAAACGCGTCATACAAGTTTAATAAAAATCTCTCATTGTTTTTTGAAGCACAAAATTTAACAAATGCCCCTGTTATTGAATATTTAGGAACAAGAGAACGTATGTCTAGACGATTGGAGTTTGGAACATTCGCGCGTTTAGGTCTTAATTTCAAGTTTTAATTATATTCAGAAAAAAAATAGTTATGAATACAAAACATATAACATTTAGAATTTTACTAGTATTGAGTTTTTTTGGAATGATAAGTTGTGAACTTAATGACGATGAAAATCTTCCAGATCCAGAGTATAGTTCGCCAATTATCAACAATGTAGAAGATGGTTCTGATTTAGGACTTTTGGTTGGGCAACTTATACTTTTCCCTAATATAAATCTTGTTGGAGATGTAGGACTAACCAATTTTAAAGTTATTTTAGATGGAAATGTCTTGCAAGACGAAAACTACGATGGTACAACTGGGGATATAACAACATCTTTCGAACTTGAAGTTCCAGAAGAATGGCTTGGGACAACTAGAGATTTAAGATTTGAAGTTACAGATATTTTAGGTAACACTACAACAGCTTCAGTCAATGTTATTATCGGAGTGCTCATCCCAGATTATGACATAGAAGATATTGATTTGAATGGTCAAGCCTTTAAAAGAATTACTGGAAATATTAACGTCAACGAAACTCTTGACAATTCTTCATTATGGATTATAGCAGATAGTGTAACTGTTGCGCCACAAACAAAACTTAGTATTACGCAAGGTACTCAGATATACGCAGAAAATTCTGAAACTATACTTTATGCCACAGAACTAAGCGAACTTGATTGGCAGGGTACCGCGACAGAACCTATTGTTTTTAATACGTTATCAAATGCACCAGGACAAGGAGCAGGCGATGATACACCAGGGCAGTGGTTAGGTATTAGAATAGATGGTACAGGTGCTGGGTCTAATTCTGGTATCGTAAGATATGTAAGACAAATGTATGCTGGTAGTATAGAGTTTTCAAACGCTTTAAGATTAGAAGATGTAGGAAGTGGTACAACAATGGAATATATTCAAATATACAGTAATGCCAACAGAGGTATAAGATTAAATGGAGGGGATGTGAATATCAAATACCTAGTCTCAACAAATGGTCAAGGTACCGGCGTAAGAATGGATGATGGCTGGAGTGGATTAGGACAGTTTTGGGTTATCAATAAAGATATTGCTGCTGGGACAGCTCTTGAAGGACGAGAAGGTACTCCAGTAGTTAGTAATGTAACAATTACAGGTCAAGGCTTCAACAACCCTGGTGCAGTACCGGATGGAAATGGCATAAGATTACGAGATGGTGGTAATTGCGGTATATACAATACGGTTGTAACAGGTGTCGATAGGAGCTTAAGATATAGTGGTGGCTCTGGACAAGGTGTGATAGATGGTGTAAGTTTTTTCAGAGATTCTGCAAGTTTTAATAATGGTGAAGATGGAGGAACTGGATTCCACAGCTCAGCAGGATTTTTTAACCCTACAGATGAAGACTATGAGCCAATGTTTAATAATACAGTTGATTCATTTACAATAACTGATTCATATGTTGGGGTAAGCACTCTAAACAGTAGTCCAGCGGGTGCTATTGGACCGTTCTTTACAGATGTAAATTATATAGGTGCAGTAGAACCGGGCAATGATTGGACGGTTGGCTGGTGCTTAAACCTTGACGGCACGTTAAGACAATAAAAAATTAGTTAAAATTAATAATAAAACACATTCTATATTAAAAAGTAAGGATGTGTTTATTTTATATACAACTTATGATTAAACTTAGAAAAAATAGTTTCTTCGCTAAGAACAGAATTTCTCTTGCTTTGAGTTTCTTTCTTTTGGCATTTACTTTTGTGTCTTGTGAAGCTCAAGAAAAAAAATTAGGAATATCGGATGACTATAAGGCCAAAATAGAAAAGTCTTTAAAAAGAGGAATCAAACACGCCTCAACAATTTGTCTTGACGACAATGGCAAATCTACAGGAGATTATGAGCTAGTCTCTGGAAAGTGGAAAGACTACGAGCCTGCCTGGCATACAGGTCAACTCATCAAAGGATTATTAGATGCTCATGAAGTTACTAAAAGTGAATTGGCATTAAAAAGTGCTACAAAAGCTGGCGATTGGTGGGTAACGCTTCAATTTCCAAAAGGGCATATATTGGAAGGCTATATGAATGCTGTTCATGGCGATAAAGTGGGTAATCTAATCAACACGACCACAATAGCAGATGGCACACCAGGGCTTTTTCAATTGAGCCGAGTTACGGGAGACGACAAATATGCCGATGTGGCAACTTCTGCTGGTGCTTGGATTTTAGACAATCTGTACGTTAAAGAACACAAATTAAGCTATAATATAGTTGACCCGGAAACTGGCGAAATTTGGAAAGATAAAAGTCCGCACGAACAGCATCAAGACGATCCTATAACCATAAAACAGGTTGCTCGACCTAATGCTGAAGGCTATCTCTGGAAAGATATGTACGAGCATACCGGAGAAGAACGCTACAAAGAAGCCTATTTAGAAATATGCGATGGTCTACTTGAAAAACAAAGCGATAATGGCTTTTGGATGGACTTTGAGCCTAACGATCCTAAAACAGGTAAAATTCATGCGCGGTTTAATACCTGGAATGCAGAAGCATTGCTCGAAGCATACGACTTGACAAAAGACAAGAAATATCTGGAAGGCGCCCTAAAAACCGGTCGAGGTTTAGTAAGCATTCAGGACAATAATGGGATTATTTACTACACGAGTTTTACCGATGGCAGTGCAGATAAAAAATCACCATGTGGTTCGGGAACATCCTTTGCCGGAATACTGTGGTTACGATTATATCAACTGGGACATCAGGAATTTAAAGACAACATAAAAAATGCTCTTGATTTTACCCTAGAAAACCAATTTCCCGAAAATCATGAAGACCGCAATTTGGCTGGCGGTTATTTCGAGATGCGATTAAAAATAAAAAAAGGAAACGTACAAATGATTTATCGAGACATCGCTACTGCATTTGGATTACGTTTTTTAAGCAAAGTATATAAGTCGGAATTTAATGAACTTTAAATAATAAGCTAATATCAAATTCTATATTAAAATGCGACCACTCAAAATTATTGGAATATTTTTTGTCTTTATCCTGTTCGGTTTTGTGCAGTGCGAAGAAGAAGGTACAGAAGGCGGGCAGACCATAAGAATTTTCTCCCCTGATGTTCCTGTTTTGGTTGGTCCGGAAGGCTTAGATTCAACCTTTAGCTACTACAACACTTCACCGGAAAGCCCGGATGGAAACTTGATTTCCTATGTAGTCATTCTCGACGAACAAAATGACCGCTACCAGCGATTAAATGGTGAACTCTGGGTGTGCAATACCAGTTTGCTTGAACATAGAAAAGTAACAGACCTTAACGATTTTATATCTCATAATGGCGTAAATGCACAATGGATAGACAACAATAGCATTCTGTATTTTGATGAAGGACAAGTTAAAGCCGTAAATTTAAACGGCGAGCAAATTATTTCACCCTTTGAAGCCTTCAGTTTAGGTCATGAGCCTTTTGGGGATAAGTTTCTGTATTCAAAAATATCTGAAGAGACTAATCTTTATACCATTTATGAATTCGATATTTCATCAAACACGCATAGACTAGTTGCAGATGCTTCAGCTTTTAATGGCATTTTAAACGTTTATAGTTTTTCAGAGTTGAGGCCGATTTGGGATCGTAGGATAAGACATTTAAAATATAGTCCCGACGGTACAAAAATTGCCTTTCGTTTAGATATGGGAGATGAAGGTGAAACAGATAATCACCTCGTAACCATGACCATGAATGGGGAAGATATTCAGTTTTTTGGGCCTAAACCCATGCACTTTGCCTGGTATGATAACGAAACTATCATGGGTCACGATAACCAGATAGATGATGGCATGCCCAATAACAAAAGCACAAGACGCTGGACAAGGGAAGGCGAATTTATGGAAACCATTGCCGGACCCGGAAATCACTTATCTTCAAATGAAGACAGAAGCTTATTTGCCACAGAATCCTGGTATGGAGAAAATCCGGTGATTTTAAAAGCTTATAAACGCGGGCAAACCAATCCGTTCTGGCAAGAAACAGTTTCTTCTGATAATTTTTCGGTATGGGAATTGGGTAACCACATAAACCCGGCCTTTTCAAGAAATGGTAAACGTTTGTACTATCGAAAAAATTCAGCCTCAGGGCAATCTCAGGCCTATATGGTCGTATTGCCTGATAATTAAGAGTTGACTTAAAATGTTTTAATTCATGAAATTTAAAATATGCATACCCAAAATTCTGTTGTTTTTATTTATCATCATTATAAACCTACATGCCTGTAATAAGCCAGCCGCTAAAAACAATGAAGAAAAAAATCCACCAAACATTCTTTGGATAACCAATGAAGACATGAGTCCCAGATTAGGGGCATATGACGATAGCATCGTAAGTACACCTTATTTAGATGCATTTTTCAACGAATCCTTAAAGTTTACCAATGCTTTTAGCGTGTCGGGAGTATGCGCACCAAGCCGGTCGAGCTTAATCACTGGGCTTTATCCAACCGCTTATGGTGCTCAACATATGCGTACCTTAAGAAGAACTTCAGCTATTGACAAAATTACAGACCCGGAACTTTTGGCTATACCTACTTACGAGGCGGTACCACCGGTTGGGGCAACAACTATAGCAGAAATTTTAAGAAGAAATGGGTATTACACCACTAATAACAGTAAGACTGATTATCAATTTGAAACACCAATTACCGCTTGGGATGAAAATGGTAAAAAAGCCCACTGGCGGAATAGACCTGATAAAAACCAGCCTTTTTTTTCTGTGTTCAATGCCATGATAACACACGAATCAAGGGTTTGGAAAAACGCAGATCTACCTCTTATTGTTGATCCTGAAGATATAACTGTGCCTCCCTATTATCCGGATAATGAAGTTGTAAGAAAAGATATGGCCATTCATTACAGCAATATCATTAGAATGGACTCTATAGTTGGAAAAATTCTGAATGAATTAAAAGCAGATGGTTTGTCGGAAAATACCATAGTCTTTTACTTTAGCGATCATGGCGATGGTTTGCCAAGAATGAAAAGGTGGACTTATGATTCGGGCATTAAAGTCCCTCTGGGCATAAGAATACCAAATTCTAAACAGACTGGTAAAGAAACCGACCGTCTGGTAAGCTTTGTCGATTTTGCGCCCACAGTATTGTCGCTTACGGGTATAACAATCCCGGAAACCATGCAAGGCCAGGCTTTTTTGGGTCATCAGGAAAGTGAGCCTCGAGAATACATTTTTGCCAGCCATGATAGAATGGATCCCTCCGTGAATTGTATAAGGACTATAAGAGATAAACGCTATAAGTACATCAAAAACTTTATGCCGGAAAGACCTTACATTCAGTTTTTACCCTATAGAGATCAAATGCCTATTATGCAGGAAATTTTAAAAATGAAAGCTGATGGTACGGCAAACGATGTTCAAAGTCTATGGTTGGCAGAAACCAAACCCAAGGAAGAACTTTATGATTTGGAAACCGACCCTTATGAAATTAACAACTTAGCTGAAAATCCCGATTATGTTCAAATTAAAAAAAGATTAAAAACAGCACTTGAACAGTGGATAGAAGATAACGACGACCCTTTAACCTTACCGGAAACCGAACTCATCAAAAAACTATGGCCACCAAATGGCATTCAGCCACAAACGGAAAAGGTGACCTTTGAGAAAAAAGATGACCTTTTGCACCTTAAAACAAAAACAACCGCAGCATCAATAGCTTATCAACAAAATGACTCTATCGGCAAAAAGCATTGGATGCTATATACCAAACCTTTAAAAACTAAAGATTTAGATTCTATAAAAGCGGTTGCCATTAGAATAGGGTTTAAGCAGAGTGAAGAACAAATTTTTAAAAGAAACTTAGACGAATAAAAAACAATTTTGTGTAAAAAGTTAATTAGCCTTACTTATTTGGTAATTGATTTTAACCATAACTTTAAAACATTGAATAAATGAAAAACATTTTCCCCATTATTATTCTATTCCTCTTGAGTTCTTGTCAGTCCTCTCAAAATAAAAATACAGATAATCAACAAAAAACTACAGCATTAAACTATACCTATGCTAATAGATTTGAAAATTTGTTAAACTATCCAGTAAATCCCAACAAAATTCCTAGAGGCATAGACAAGAATTTTAAAAAAATGAAAACCTCGAAATCTCCGACATGGACCAGTGGTTTTTTTGCGGGGAACTTATGGCTTATTTATGAACTTACAAATGATAAACGATTTAAAGACAGAGCACTGGAATGGACAAAAATTGTTGAAATAGAAAAATACAATGATGAACATCACGACATTGGGTTCAAAATTTATAACAGTTTTGGCCATGCCTATAAAAACATTCAAAATGAGGAATATTCCAATGTAATTATAACTGCTGCGAAAACCTTAACAAACAGATATGATGACAACATTAAAGCCATTCAATCCTGGAATGCTAAAGAGGGAAAATGGGATTATCCAGTTATCATTGATAATATGATGAATTTAGAATTGCTGTTTGAGGCAACACGCATTACCCAAGATTCAACCTTTCACCATGTGGCCGTTAATCATGCCAATACGACCCTAAAAAATCATTTCAGAAAAGACCACAGCACTTATCATGTTGTAGATTATAATCCGGATGGCTCTGTAAAAGCTAAAAAAACACATCAGGGCTATAACGACTCCTCGGCTTGGGCTCGCGGACAAGCCTGGGCAGTTTATGGTTATACCATGGCTTATAGATATACCAAAAACGAAGCTTACCTAGCTCAAGCAGAACAAACTGCTAGATTTTATTTAAGCCATGAGAATTTGCCCCAGGATGGCATTCCTTACTGGGATTTTGACGACCCTGATATACCACAAGCACCAAAAGACGTTTCTGCTAGTACAATTATGGCTTCCGGATTTTATGAACTTTATGAGTTTACAGATAACAAAACCTATTTAGACTATGCCAACAAGGTTTTAGAAACCTTAAAACAACCAGAATACCTCTTAGATAAATCTGTTGAAGCACCGTTTATATTAAATAGAAGTACTGGAAACTATAATAAAAACAGCGAGATTGATTGTCCTATTGTTTACGCGGATTATTATTTCTTAGAGGCTTTAACAAGCAAAGATGAAATCTGAAAAATAAATCGTTTGAAATTTAAATATTGCCATTATTTGCACAAGTTATCAGAATACTCCAGAGGTATTGGTTATTCTAAATCAACATTGAATTTCAATACATAATATTACAAAAGTCTCTCAGTAAAGATATAATTATATATATTTTAAATATGTATTAATAATTTACATATGAGACATTAACATCTTTTATGTATGGATAGAGCTCAAAAGCATTTTGTTCTAAAGAAAAGTTGATATTTATCAGAAAATGAAATTTTCAATAAGGATAAGTGACAATTTTTGATCAAATTACTTGCTTAAATGAATATAAATAACTATCTATGCAATCGATTTCGCTGTGCAATCGTTTACACATGCTAATATCAAGATTTAGTAAGTTGCATATTATCATCAAGTCAATATATAAATTTAGAATAGTAACCTTAAAACAATAAACATATGAAACGTTTTTACTTTTTAATCACGGCTTTGTTCGTGTTTTCGTTTATGTCTGCTCAATATACCATTGCAGATGTGAATTTGAATGGCCAGGCTTTTAAAAAACTTACAGGAACCGTTGATGCCAATGAAACTTTAGATAATACTAGTCTTTGGATTATTGCAGATAGCGTGCGCGTAGCAACAAATGCTAAACTTACTATTACACAGGGCACACAAATATTTGCTGAAACACCACAAACGGTCTTACTTGTTGAAAATCTTGAAGATTTAGATGGTGGTGGTAATCCTATTGGCGTATCTGCTTTTGGTGAAATAGATTGGCAAGGCACATCCACAAATCCTATCGTTTTTAATTCACTTGCCAACGCTCCGGGACAAGGTGCTGGTGATGATTCTGCAGGACAGTGGGACGGAATTCGTATTGAAGGTGGTGGTCCAGGATCTAATTCGGGAATTATAAGGTATGTAAGAGTAATGTATTCTGGTCTGGGTTCTAATGGTCTTGAATTAAGAAATGTTGGAAACGGAACTACTGTGGAATATGTGCAAGTGTACAAAAATGACGGCACAGCCGGAATAAGAGTAAATTCTGGAGATGTTAATTTAAAATATATTGTAGCAACAAACGGCGCAGACAGGGGATTAAGATTCGATGATGACGGCGATACCGGAGGTGGCGGTTGGTCTGGAGCAGGTCAATTTATTGTTGTTAACAAGGATATTCCGGCAGGGAATGCCATCGAAGCGAGAGATAATACTTTACCTATACTCAGCAACGTCACCATAACTGGTGTAGGCTTTAATAGTCCTGGCAGTACACCAGATGGAAATGGTTTTAGAGTTCGGGATGATGGCGACCTGAAAATATATAATACAGTAGTAACAGGTGTAGACAGATCTGTAAGAATAGATAACAATTCAGGTATTGCTAACGGTGACAGTGTATTCGCTAATTCTGCGAGTTTTGACAATAATCCTGGCCAAGATAGTGGTACTGGTTTTCACAGTTCTGCAGATGTCTTTAACCCAACTAGCGCTAGTTATGATCCTAGCTTTAATAATTCTGTAACCCCTTTCAGTATAGTAGATTCTTATGTAGGAACCAGTACAGCAGACAGTACACCTGCTGGCGCCTTAGATCCGTTTTTTGACGATGTTAATTATGTTGGTGCCGTACAAGCTGGAGACGGCAATGACTGGACTTTTGGCTGGACTGTTACTTTAGATGGTACGGTTTTATCAGTAAGCGATAATAGTCTTATGCCGGAAATAGTGGTTTACCCTAACCCTGTTCAGGATAACTTAAAATTAAATACCAATTCTAATATTTCGGCAGTAGCCCTTTATAACACCTTAGGTAAAAAGGTTTATGAAAATTTATCTTTTGACAATAACAACAAACAAATTGATATGTCTCAATTTGAGCGCGGTGTATATTTACTAAAAGTCATGTCTGATAATGTACCCCAAACTTTTAAAATTATCAAAAAGTAATTTTAAGTTCTAATTAGCCCACGGCATAAAATAATGCTATTTTATAGCCCTATACTATTCCTGTCGAACAAACATATAAATTTGTTCGACAGGAAATTGATTTAAAAACATATCTCAAAAAAACATCAATAATATTTCAAATCCTGCTTGAATCAATCTTTAATTATGAACCAAAAATTTTTAAAAAAATGTGTTATAAAATTTTTATTGCTATTCATCTTAGTGACCGTGTCATGCATTTCGGCAGATAAAACTAAAGCTGAAGGTGAAAGTAAAGAAAAAGAAGAAGACGAGTGGGCAATGGCAGACGAAATTGTGGCAGGCTTAGATCCGGTCACCTTTCCGGATGTGACATACAACATTAAAGATTTTGGTGCAGTTGCCGATGGCAAAACCGGGAACAAAGAGGCTTTCCAAAAAGCAGTAACTACTTGTAGCGAAGACGGTGGTGGAAAAATAATTGTTCCGAAAGGTAACTATTACATGGATGGCCCTCTGGTCTTTAAAAGTAATGTCAATATCGAACTTCAAGAAGGGGCACTTTTAAATTTCAGCCATGACGAAAAAGATTATCTACCAGCAGTACTTGTGCGATGGGAAGGCACAGAGGTATATAACTATTCACCACTTATTTATGCTTACAAGGCCAAAAATATTGCACTAACCGGCAAGGGTACTGTTAATGGCAATGGCTCTAAAAATTTCTCAAACTGGAAAACACTTCAACAGCCCGATAAAAAAATACTTCGGAAAATGGGCCAAGACCTCACCCCGGTTTACGAACGTGTTTTTGGCGAAGGTCACAAATTGAGACCGAGTTTATTTCAGCCTTATGGTTGCACCAATGTTCGTTTGGAAGGCGTTACGCTACTAGATTCACCATTTTGGGTCATCCACCCCACCTTTTGTGATAATGTCATCATTAGAGGTGTAAGCGTAGATAGTTACAACACCAACAACGACGGTGCCGACCCCGAATCTTGCACAAACGTGCTAATTGAAGACTGCGACTTTAGAACTGGTGACGATTCCATTGCCATAAAGGCCGGCAGAGATAATGATGCCTGGCGGATTGGTCGCCCAACCGAAAATGTAGTGATTAGAAATTGTAATTTTTTCTCAAAAATTAATGGTGTTTGCATAGGAAGTGAGATGTCTGGCGGGGTTAGAAATGTGTTTATAGAAAACATCAACATGCCCCAATCTTCAAACGCCATTTACTTTAAAGCCAATCTGGACAGAGGTGGATACATTGAGAATGTTTACGTTAGAAACATAAAAACAGACACCGTAAGAAACGCATTTATCCGTTTTGAACCTAACTACAAAAACCAAAAATCTTCCTTTAACCCCACTATTTTCAATAACTTCATCATTGAAGACGTGTCCTGTAACCACAATGAAGAGGTGGGTATTTATTTAGCGGGAATTCGGGAAGACTACCCTATCAAAAATATCACCATCAAAAATGTAAACATCAAAGAAACTCCGGTGCCTTATGTGATGGAAAATGCAGAAAATATCAAATTTTTAAATGTTAAAGCAAACGGAAAACTATTAGACGAAAATCCTAAAAAAAAGAAATTAATACCTTTAAAAACCTTATAAATTTTGATAATTCTGAAAAAAATACAAACCACAAAACCAGTGTATATGCACATCAAAAAATCATCGATACTAAAAATGATGCTCGCTTTTCATTTCTTATGGACAGGCTTGTTGTTTGCACAAAATAATGTCGCCCAAAACTCCAGAATTATTCAAAACATAGACAGCAGAGAAAAACAAACCCTTGATGGTCTGTGGCAAATTATTATAGACCCTTTAGAAAACGGCTACTACAATCATCAATACGGCCTGCGAACAAAAAAAGGATTTTTCAACAATAAAAAACCAAAAAAACCTTCAGACCTCATAGAATACGATTTTGACAGCGACTATCAGCTTAATGTCCCGGGCGACTGGAATACTCAAATGGAGAAACTTTACTATTACGAAGGTACCATTTGGTATAAAAGAAGTTTTGATTTCAAAAAACAATCCGGACAAAAAGAAATACTTTATTTTGAAGCGGTAAACTACCATGCAATCGTTTACTTGAATGGCCAGAAAATAGGCGAACATAAAGGTGGTTTTACGCCTTTTCAATTTGATGTCACAGAACAGCTTAAAGAAGGCGAAAACATCTTAATTGTAAAAGTAGATAACCAACGTAAAAAAGAAGGCATCCCAACCCTAAACATGGACTGGTGGAATTACGGTGGCATTACGCGTTCAGTTCATCTACTTAAAGTTCCGGAGCAGTATATTTCAGATTATAGCATTCAGGTCAATAAAGACAACCCCAAACTTATTGAAGGCTGGATAAAAGTTGAAAATCACAACGCAGATGAACAAGTTAACCTGGCTATTCCTGAGCTTAAAAAAGAACTGAAACTCACAGCAAAAAACGGAATTGCAGAGTTTAGTTTCAAAGCCTCTCCAAAACTGTGGACGCCTGAAAACCCTAAACTGTACAATATTCAAATAAGTACTAAAACTGATAAAGTTGAAGATGAAATAGGTTTTAGAACCATAGAAACCAAAGGCCATAAAATCCTGCTCAACGGCGAAGAAATTTTTCTCAAAGGCGTTTGCATTCACGAAGAAGCACCTTACGGCTTAGGAAGAATAACTTCAAACGAACAAAACCAGATTCTACTGGGATGGGCTAAAGAATTAGGAAGTAATTTCGTGCGATTGGCCCATTACACCCACAATGAAGCCATGGTAAAAGAAGCCGAAAAGATGGGCATTTTGGTTTGGGCCGAAGTACCGGTTTATTGGTCTGTAGATTTCGAAAATCCTGAAACACTACAAAACGCCACCACGCAACTCGAAGACATGATTGCCCGAGACAAAAACAGAGCTGGTGTTATCCTGTGGTCTGTAGCCAATGAGACTAAAGAAATTGAAGCACGAAATGTTTTTCTCAAAACCCTAACAGAAAAAGCCAGAGCCGCAGATCCTACACGTTTAATCACAGCTGCTCTAAATTCCTAAAAGAAAAAAGGCAAAGACCAACCCATAGGAATAGAAGATAAGTTAGGAGAATATGTAGATGTTATCGGCATAAACAATTATTGCGGTTGGTACGGTAGTGACCCCAAACCTTGCAGGGATGTAAAATGGACAAACAGCTACAACAAACCCGTCATCATGAGTGAATTTGGTGGTGGTGCTTTACAAGGCATGCACGGAGAGCCTAATGAAATTTGGACAGAAGAATACCAAGAGGCCATCTATGAAAATAACATATTAATGTTTGAAAATATCGAGTTTTTAAGCGGTACAGCGGCCTGGATTTTAAAAGATTTTCGCTCTCCAAGAAGAACCTTGAGGCGCATCCAGAATGACCATAATAGAAAAGGCATTATTTCTGAACATGGGAAAAAGAAACTGGCATTTTATACTTTACAAGAGTATTATCGCTCAAAAAAATGACATCTATAAATCAAAAAACAATGGAGTTATGTTTAAGTAGGAGTAATAAAGTTGCAAGATGCCCTGATTTTAGTTACATATGCTTTGTAATCTGAAATTGAAAGACTTAACTATGTAAATTATAAATAATATTGTGATTCTATTTTAAGATTACAAATAAAAAATTAAACACAAACCATGACAAAAACAATAGTTCTTACAGGCGCAGGTGGTGTACTTTGTAGCACCATGGCAGAAGCTCTAGCAAAGCAAGGCCATAACATTGCTGTTCTTGATTTACGAAAAGAAGCTGCTTACGCTGTCGCGCAAAAGATTAATGATAATGGTGGAAATGCAATTGGCGTAGAAGCAAATGTCTTGGAAAAAGATTCTTTACTAAAAGCTAAAGCTGTAGTGACCAAAACCTTTGGTAAATGTGATATTTTAATCAATGGTGCCGGTGGTAATCATCCGTTGGGAACGACTAGTAAGCCGTTTTTTCAAATGGAAGATTTAGAAAACACCACAGAAGGTTTTAAGTCTTTCTTTGATTTAGACCCGAAAGGAATTGAATTTACCTTCAACCTAAATTTTTTAGGAACCTTATTACCAACCCAGATATTTGCACAAGATATGGTAGGCAGAGAAGGTTGTAGCATACTCAACATTTCGTCTATGAATGCGTTTACTCCACTGACCAAAATACCGGCATACTCGGGTGCAAAAGCAGCTGTTTCTAATTTCACACAGTGGTTAGCAGTCCATTTTTCTAAAGTAGGCATTCGTGTTAATGCGTTGGCTCCGGGTTTTTTCTTAACCGACCAAAACAGAAGTTTGCTAACCAATGAAGATGGTAGCCTAACCCAACGCGGACAGCAAATCATAGATCAAACGCCTATGGGACGCTATGGCGAACCGGAAGATTTAGTGGGCACTACCCTTTGGTTATGTGGTGAAGGTTCAAAGTTTGTAACCGGTGTAGTCATTCCTATCGATGGTGGCTTTGCTGCTTATAGTGGGGTGTAAAAGCCCATCATAACCTACCCAAAGGGAAGGAGTTAAATAATATAATAGATATAAATGAATGATTTACTTTAAAACATATAACATGAAATATAATACAAAATTAAATACTATTAATAATGTTCTTCCCTCTGGGAAGGATTTAGGATGAGCCTTATGCAGTTAGAACAAACCTGGCGATGGTACGGGCCTAATGACCCGGTATCACTTTTAGACATTAAGCAGACAGGTGCCACGGGCATAGTTACTGCACTGCATCATATACCAAATGGTGAAGTATGGACGGTAGAAGAAATCAACAAACGTAAAGCAGAAATTGAAAGTGTAGGCCTGTGGTGGTCGGTTGTAGAAAGTGTTCCCGTTCATGAAAACATCAAAACCCGGACAGGAAATTTTCAAACCTATGTAGAAAACTACAAACAAACCTTAGTCAATTTAGGGAAATGTGGCATAGATACAGTGTGCTACAATTTTATGCCGGTCTTAGACTGGACAAGAACTAACCTCGATTATGAGGTCGAAGACCAATCCACAGCCTTAAGGTTTGAAGCCGATGCCTTCGCGGCCTTTGAACTCTATTTACTCAAAAGACCAGGAGCAGAAGACAATTATACCGAAGCACAAAAAGCACGTGCTAAAAGCTACTTAGACAACACAACCAAAGCTCAACAGCAAGAGCTCGTCAACAATATTATTGCAGGTTTACCTGGTGCCGAAGAAGGCTACACTTTAGAAGAATTTAATAACATTTTGGCGACTTACAATCAAATAGATGCCGATGCTCTAAAAAAGCACTTAATTCAATTTTTAGAAGCCATAGTTCCAACCGCAGAACAAGCCGGTGTTCGTCTTTGTATTCATCCGGACGACCCGCCTTACCCCATTTTAGGATTGCCACGTGTGGTGAGTACCGAAGAGGATATTTCAGACCTTTACGAGGCTGTGCCAAGTCCATACAATGGTCTTACATTTTGCACTGGTTCCTTTGGTGTAAGAGCAGATAACGATTTGCCGGGTATGGTAGAGCGACTTGGTCACCGCATTCACTTTATTCATCTGCGAAGCACAAAGCGTGATGAAGAAGGTAACTTTCATGAAGCCAATCATTTAGATGGAGACGTAGATATGTATGCCGTTATGAAAGCTTTAATTCTGGAACAAATACGAAGAAAAAAAGCCGACAGAAAAGACCTGAGAATGCCTTTTAGACCAGACCATGGCCATAAAATGCTGGACGATTTAAAAAAGAAAACAAACCCGGGCTATTCGGGCATAGGTCGCTTACGTGGTTTAGCCGAACTCCGCGGTTTAGAATTAGGAATAAGAAAATCAATACAATCATAAAAAAAAAAACATGTCAACCACTTTTGAAACCCGTTATGCCTCAAGCCCCAAAGCTGTAAAGCAGTACGATACACAACAATTAAGAGACGAGTTTTTAGTAGAAAATTTATTTGAAGACAATCACATCAAATGGGTGTATGCCCACTACGACCGCTATATGGCCGGTGGAGCAATGCCCGTAAACAAAAGCCTAAAACTTGAAAGCATAGACCCGCTAAAAGCTGACTATTTCTGCGAAAGAAGAGAAATAGGTATCATAAATGTTGGCGGAAACGGCACCGTATCTGTTGATGGGCAAGATTTTCAACTGGGACATAAAGATGCTTTATACCTCGGTAAAGGTTGCAAAGACGTGCATTTTAAAAGTGAAAGTGCAGACCAGCCGGCAAAATTTTATATGAATTCTGCGCCTGCACATCGAAGTTTTCCTACCAAAAAAAAAATCCTGGCAGAAGCCAACAAAATAGAATTGGGTAGTTTAGAAACTGCTAATCATCGAACTGTTAACCAAATGATTATTGGTGGAATTGTAGAAACATGTCAGTTACAGATGGGCATGACAGAACTTAGAACCGGTAGTGTATGGAATACCATGCCGGCACACGTACACGACAGGCGTATGGAAATTTACTTTTACAACGACGTTCCTCAAGACCAGGCAGTCTGCCACTTTATGGGACAACCACAAGAAACAAGACACATCTGGATGCACAACCATCAGGCCGTCATTTCGCCACCATGGTCTATTCATTCGGGTTCGGGTACTTCTAATTATACTTTCATATGGGGTATGGCTGGTGAAAATTTAGATTACAACGATATGGATGTCGCAAAAATCACAGAATTGAGATAAAATGAGTGTAGAGTTATTTAATTTAGAAGGCAAAGTAGCCCTGGTCACAGGTAGCACGCACGGTCTGGGTATGGCCATGGCAAAAGGTCTGGGCAAAGCCGGTGCTACTATTGTAGTGAATGGCAATTCTTCTCAGGAGAAAATAGACAAAGCCATAGAAACCTACAAAGCTGAAGGCATAAAAGCAGTGGGCTATAAATTTAATGTGGCTAACGAAGCTGAAGTACAACAAAATATTGCAAAAATTGAACCCGAAGTTGGACCTATTGATATCTTGGTGAATAACGCCGGCATTATCAAAAGAACACCTTTAGCAGAAATGGAAGTTGAAGATTTTAAACAAGTCATAGACATCGACTTGGTCAGTCCGTTTATTGTGTCTAAGCATGTTGTAAAAGGCATGATAAAGCGCAAAGCAGGAAAAATCATCAATATTTGTTCAATGATGAGTGAATTAGGTCGAAACACCGTAGGCGCCTACGCTTCTGCAAAAGGAGGTTTGGTGATGCTAACCAAAAACATGGCCACCGAATGGGCAAAGCACAACATACAGGTAAATGGCATTGGCCCCGGCTATTTTGCAACATCTCAAACGGCACCAATTCGTGTAGACGGGCATCCGTTTAACGAGTTTATTATCGGCAGAACACCTGCCGCAAAATGGGGAGACCCAGACGATTTGGCCGGCGCTGCCATATTTTTAACCGCTAAAGCCAGCGATTTTGTAAACGGACATATTTTGTACGTAGATGGAGGAATTTTAGCAACAATTGGAAAACCATCTAATGAAGATTAGAGAGAAGCCCCTCTAAATCTCCCCTCAGGGGAGACTTTTAAAGGGTAAAGTACTTTAAGCTGATGAGGAATTAATTTAGAACATGAAAGTAGAACAAGTTAGGTTATGAAAAAAATAGTGATTTTATTGTCAGTAGTATTGTTTTGGTCTTGTCAAAACGAGAAACCTTCAATTTCAGTACAGGTGAAAAACTCTTTGGATATAGACCGGAGTTTTGAAACAGTTGAAATAAGTGCCACCGATTTAGCTGATTTAAATTCTAATGCGTTTCATATTATAGATAAAGCTTTAGGTGATACGCTTGTGTCTCAAACCATTGATTATGATGCTGATGGACAATTTGATGTTTTACTGTTTCAGCCGGAAGTAAAAGCCAACGAAAATAAAGAGTACAAAATTCTTGCTTCCACACAAAACAATGCCGATACACTCTGTTATTCCAGATTTGTCCCGGAACGCACCGACGACTATGCCTGGGAAAACAATCGCGTAGCTTTTAGGACATACGGCCCTAAAGCACAACAAATGGTAGAAGACAGCATAAAAGGAGGCACGCTCTCCAGTGGTATAGATGCCTGGCTAAAGCGTGTAGAGTATCCTGTTATTAATAAATGGTATGAAAAATACACCTCAGGAAAAGGCAGTTATCACGAAGATACCGGTGAAGGTTTAGATAATTTTCACGTCGGTACCAGTCGTGGTGTTGGAGGTATTGCCTTTAAAAATGATAGCACTTACGCCGTTTCAAAAAACTTTAAAACTTATAAAACCATAGCAAACGGACCTTTGCGAACGGTTTTTGAATTAGATTATGGGACTTATGAGATTGGTGGCAAAAATATTTCAGAAACTAAGACGATTAGCTTAGATTTCGGCCAAAATTTATCTAAAATTTCAATTGATATCAAAGGCACTGATGCCATTTCAGCAGGTCTAACTCTGCATGATAATGCCGGTGAAACCACTACCAATAAGGCTGAAGGATGGATGAGCTACTGGGAACCTCATGACGGCTCAAAACTTGGGCAAGGTCTGGTTGTAGAAAATATTGGGCAATTAATGGCTTTTGACAAATATATTTCTGAAGAAAAAGACCAAAGTAATCTTTTCGCTCAACTCAGATTAAATAATGAAACTGTGACCTATTATGCCGGTTTTGGCTGGAAAAAAAGTGAGCAATTTACCACTAAATCCGAATGGAACGACTACTTATCAACGTTTTCAAAATGTGTTCAAAATCCTTTAATCTTAAACGTATCCAATGAAAATTAAGTTAGTACATATCTTAATTTCTAGCATTTTGTTATGCGGTCTTTGGGGGTGTGATTCTTCCAAACATTCCAAAATTCTCAGGTTGGGTCATTCGTTAGACACCCAACATCCTGTGCATTTGGCTATGGAAGTATTGGGTGAAAGTTTAGAGGAAAAATCAAATGGACAACTAAAACTGAACATATATCCCAGCTCTCAATTGGGTGGTGAACGCGAGTGCCTGGAGCTCCTTCAAATTGGCAGTTTAGACATTACAAAAGTGTCGGCTGCCGTGCTGGAAAACTTTATTCCGGAATATAAAGTGCTTAGCCTGCCTTACATTTTTAGAGACAAAACCCACATGTACAATGTCTTCGACAACGAAGTGGGTAAAAGTCTGTTGCTAAAAGGCGAAAAATTCAGGTTGCGAGGTCTTACCTTTTACGATGCCGGCAGTAGAAGTTTTTATATGAAAGACGGACCTGTAAATACTCCTTCTGATTTAGAAAACAAAAAAATTAGGGTGCAAAAAAGTAATATGGCCGTTACCATGATTAACGAATTTGGTGGCTCGCCTACCCCCATTTCCTGGGGAGAATTATACACGGCCTTGCAACAAGGTGTTGTAGATGGCGCTGAAAACAATCCGCCAAGTTTTTATACCTCCAAACATTATGAAGTTTGTAAACATTATTCCATCAATGAGCATACTTCTGTACCGGATGTGTTATTGATTGGTATAGAAACCTGGAGCAGGCTTAATGCACAGGAAAAAGAATGGCTCATGGAAGCGGTTAAAGAAAGTTCAGAAGCACAACGAAAGCTTTGGGTAGCCTCGGAGAAAGAGTCTTTAGAAAAAGTAAAAGCAGAAGGAGTGAAAATCTATTATCCGGACAAATCATTATTTGAAGCTAAAACTAAATCTATGGAAGATATGTTTAATGATGATGAAAGCGTTAAAGCTCTTATAAATGACATAAAAAAGACGCCATGAGAAAATTTATAGACAAATTTTTAGAACGTGTTGTGCTTGTTGTTTTAAGCATCATGCTTTTGAGTGTTATATGGCAGGTTTTTTCACGATACGTCCTGCAGGCACCAAGCACACTAACCGATGAGATCTCCAGCTATTCACTCATTTGGTTTGGTCTTCTAGGTGCAGCGTACGCCTCGGGTAAACATTTGCACCTGGCCATAGACTTACTTCCTGAACAACTGGTCGAGGAAAAATCTAAATTATTCTATGGCATTGTGTACCTTTCAGTCATTCTCTTTGCGTTTTTGGTTATGGTTGTAGGTGGCATAAGATTAGTGCAGTTAAGTTTTCAGTTTGAGCAGACTTCGGCTACTTTAGAAATTCCTTTAGGATTTATCTATATGGTAGTACCCTTATCGGGCATCATTATTTGCTATTATAACTTAGACAGTTTCATTTCAACATTAAAAGCAAAACAACACTAATTATGGCGTTTACAGAAGTGCTTATACTTGTACTCAGCTTTTTGATATTTTTATCATTACGGGTGCCTATTGCCTGGGCTATTGGTTTGGCAGGATTATTTACGCTATTAGTCAGTATGCCGTTTTTGCCTTCGGTAACCACTATGGCCCAGCGTATGGCAACGTCGCTGGATAGTTTTACCCTCACAGCCATTCCCTTTTTTATATTGGCAGGTCAAATCATGAACCGGGGTGGTATCGCCGTGCGGCTTATCAACTTTGCCAAGGCTGTTGTTGGTCCACTTCCCGGCGGTTTAGCTTTTGTAAATATCATTTCCTGTATGTTATTTGGCGCTATTTCCGGCTCTGCGGTGGCAGCAGCATCGGCTATTGGGGGTTTTATGAATCCTATGATGGAAAAAGATGGCTATTCCAAACCTTTTAGTGCGGCCATAAATATCACCAGTGCCACAACCGGACTTATTATTCCGCCAAGTAATGTACTCATTGTGTATTCTTTAGCCAGTGGAGGTGTATCTATCGCCGCTTTGTTTATTGCAGGATATATGCCGGGTCTGCTTTTAGGATTGGCGCTCATGATTGTGGCTGCGGTATATTCCATCATCAAAAAATATCCAACGGATAAATTGGTGAGTGTTAGAGAGTTTTTAAGACGATTTATAGCAGCCTTCCCGAGTTTAATGTTGCTTGTGGTGGTTATTGGTGGTATTGTTGCCGGTATTTTTACCGCTACAGAAGCCTCGGCAATTGCGGTGGTATATACGCTGGTGTTGGGATTTGTTTACAAAGAAATCAGCTTTAAAGATATTGTTCCTATCCTTTTAGAAACCACTAAAACTTCGGCCATAGTATTATTGTTAGTGGCCACTTCTATTGCCATGTCTTGGGTGATGAGTTATGAAAATATTCCGCAGGAAATAAGCAGTGCGCTACTCGGCATAAGCGAAAATCCTATCGTCATACTTATTTTAATTAACCTCATCTTACTTTTTGTAGGTGTTTTTATGGACATGACACCGGCTGTTTTGATTTTTACGCCTATATTCTTACCCATTGTGACCAGTTTGGGTATGGATCCTATTCACTTCGGCATCATTATGATTTTAAACTTGTGCATAGGTTTATGTACCCCTCCGGTGGGCTCGGTCTTGTTTGTAGGATGTAGTGTGGCACAGCTAAAAATTCAGCAGGTGGTCAAACCACTAATTCCATTATTTTTGGTGATGATTTTAGTGTTGATGATCATTACCTATTTCCCGAGCATTACACTCTGGTTACCAGATGTTTTTGATTTGTTATAAACTCATGAAAAAAAATTATTTAAAAATACACCCTGAAGACAATGTGTTTGTCGCTTTAAAAGATTTGCCAAAAGGCGAAAAAATTAAGGTAAATGCTACCGAAATTACCTTACTTAATCCTGTAAAAGCTAAACACAAATTTCTAATATCCAACCTAAACCAAGGAGAGGCTGTAAAAATGTACGGGGTGACCATTGGGATTTGCAAAAGTAATTTGAAAGCCGGTGAAGTACTCACCACTGAAAATATATCTCATAAAACCGACCAGATTTTTGAAAGAAAAGCTAATCTTGATTGGCAAAAACCAGATATCTCAAAATTTGAAGGCAAAACTTTTGATGGCTTTAACCGTTCGTGTGGCCAGGTAGGTACGGCCAATTATTGGATAGTTATGCCCTTGGTATTTTGTGAAAATGCCAACGTAGAAAAGATGAAAGATGCCTTTTTAGAAGAACTGGGCTTTGAAAGTAAAAATAAATACCGAAGCATAGTTCGACAATTGGTGGCCAAGAGTTTTTCTCATTCCTCTTCGATGCAAATGGGTGAAGAAACCTCTACGGGTTCGCCTTATTTTAAAAACTTAGACGGCATAAAATTTTTAACCCATCAGGGCGGTTGTGGTGGTACGAGAGAAGATTCTGAAATGCTTTGCGGACTCATAGCCGGCTATCTTAATCATCCAAATGTGGCAGGAGGCACCATACTAAGTTTAGGTTGTCAAAATGCTCAAATTGAAATTTTAGAACGAAAAATAAAGGAAGTAAATCCAAATTTTGATAAGCCTTTACATATTTTGGAGCAACAGCAGGAAGGCACCGAAGAAGCTCTGCTCAACAAAGCCATTACCAAAACCTTTGAAGGTCTTTTGAAAGCCGATAAACAAACCCGCCAACCGGCTGGATTAGACAAGTTAAGTATTGGCTTAGAATGTGGTGGCTCCGATGGTTTTTCGGGTATTTCTGCCAATCCGGCTGTAGGCTATGTTTCAGATCTGGTTGTAGCGCTTGGTGGCAAAAGTATTTTATCAGAATTTCCTGAGCTCTGTGGCGTTGAGCAAGAACTCATAAACCGTTGTACCACTGATGCGAATGCAGAGAAGTTCAAAAAAATCATCAGCGATTACGCACAGGCGGCCGTTAATGCAGGCTCTGGTTTTGACATGAATCCCAGTCCCGGAAATATTAAGGACGGATTGATTACTGATGCCATGAAAAGTGCCGGCGCAGCTAAAAAAGGGGGGACTTCTCCAATTACAGACGTTTTAGATTATACCGAGTATGCACGAAAACCCGGTTTAAATTTACTGTGTACTCCAGGTAACGATGTAGAAAGCACAACGGGTTTAGCGGGTTCCGGTGCGAACATTATCTTGTTCACCACGGGGTTAGGTACACCAACGGGCAATCCGGTGGCGCCGGTAATTAAAATTTCGTCTAATACAGATTTGGCCGAACGTATGCCGGATATTATTGATGTGAATGCCGGTGAAATTATAGATGGCACCAAAAGCATTGAAAGATTAGCAGAAGAGCTTCTTGAATTCATTATT
>JAUIFC010000217.1 GCA_030429455.1 Bacteroidia bacterium
TAAGAACTTCTGTGACAACCTTACGCTTAAAAGCCTCGTTGTAAGTTTTACTGTTTTTCATTTTAATCCTAATTTAAGTTGACTTATTAACAATTTAGATGTCAACCTATTTTAGGACATGACCATCTTGGGTGATTTTGGGTCTTCCCGTATCAAGTACGGGATAAACTTCTCGCCCCAAAATCTTGGGTGATTTTGGGTCTCGAACCCTGTTCTCCTCATTCACAGTGAGGTGTTTTACCGGTTAAACTAAAACCACCAATTGTAGTTCTGATAAATGGAATCAAATACCGAAACAAGTTCGGTACAGGCTCATTATTCACAAACGCATCAGGTTCGTACTTTACCAATTTAGCTATATCAGAATTTGTTAACCTGGATGGATTCGAACCATCATCTCCGGAGTCAAAGTCCGGTGTGCTGCCATTGCACCACAGATTATTAATAATTATGTCTCAAAGTTGAATTCTGTATCATAAAACTTTAGCGAAATCCATTTTAAACTGAAGAGACCAGTCATAAAAAGATAATTTATACTTCGGTTTGGACATAAGCCATTCCATAAGTTGTACAGATTCGAACTCTCAAAATCTTGTTTCTAAGACAATAGCGTATACGTGTTCCGCCATTCATGCTTTAATTATATTGTACGCTATAAAGGAATCGAACCCCTATTTCCTGATATAAATGAGCTTGCGATTTCAACGAACCTGATTTTTGAAATTTGTATGCCTGAGTTAAAGTTAGGTGTACTAAGCCATTATACAAACAGAGAATTATTGATTTTAGATTTCAGAATATAGAATTCAGATTTTGGATTAATTCTAAAATCATGAATCGTAAATCATAATTCTAAAATTGTATGCGGTTCATACGAGAATCGAACTCGTATCTCCCGAGAGACAGTCGGGAAGGATTGCCATTACCCCAATGAACCCTTTGTACATCTATCAGGATTTGAACCTGAACTTAGAGTTTAGAAGACTCTTGTGCTATCCATTACACCATAAATGTTTTTAAGAAAGTCCTTACCCCAAACCATTGATTAAGTTTGAATAGATACTTATCTTTAATGAGACAAGGATGAGATTCGAACTCATAAAAAACAGATTTGCAGTCTGTTGCCTTTAACCATTCAGCCACCTTGTCGTAAAAGCGATAGTGGTGAGACTTGAACTCACAACCACATGGTTAACAGCCATGAGCTCTGCCAATTGAGCTACACTATCTTTTTGCGGGGAATAAGAGAATCGAAATCTTGCCTGAATTATTGAGAACTTGCCAAGCAGGCAAGCACAGCAAACCACCATCTGTCTTATTCTCCATTTATTTTTGTTGACCCGGTGGGGCTTCCCGAATCCAGTTCGGGATAAACTTCTCGCCCAATTTTTGTTGACCCGGTGGGGCTCGAACCCACGACCTCGGCATTAAAAGTACCTTGCTCTACCAACTAAGCTACGAGTCAAAATTTGGTTTTCAATATGTCAATGAACAAAAAAAGGCGCCTTTTTGGGGCGCCTTTTATAATTTAAAAACAGTATTATTTCTATACTATTCGTTTTCTTATAAATTTTTCCCCTACGGAATAGGTCTGGTTAAAATCCAGGTGTAATTCAGTACCACCTAAAAAACTAGGTTTCCAATCTATACTTGATTGTGGTGCCGAAATTTGCTGGATGGCCATTCTATTTATTTTTATCACTAAGTTGTTTATCCTTTGTAAAAACCCAGATCGACAACTGTTATATATGTATTCTGTTTTATTCATGTGGTTGTTGCTAAATGCGGTGCAAATATGAAAATGATTTTTTAAATACACAACAAAAAATCAAATTAATTTATTGATAATCAATATATTATGTTTATAAATAGGTATAGAAATCCCAGTTCGCTTTAAGCGAATTTTTTGAAATTTTGCAGTTGTCTGTCTCCCATTTGCTTACTTTTCAAGCTCTATTTTTTATATGTTATTTAAATTTTCATTCTTGTTTAAAAAAATTCAGTTTTTATTCAAATTTTTAGGTTTTCAGTCTTTCACTTGTCGTTTTCGTTCAAATTTTGGTCGATTTGATTTTAGTTTAAATTTAAATTTAGCTGAAATAGATCCCGAATAAGTTCAGGATTCATTCAATTTACAGATTTGAAATTCATTTTAATTGAGATTCAAATCTGAGTTTCATGAAAAAAAAACGCCCAACCTTAAGTTGAGCGCTTTGTATTTTGAGTTAAATTTTATTTCAAATCTATGTCAACAGTTTAAAAAAGATACAAAACGCCCCTTGAAAGTCACCAGCGAAATGGCTAACCATCTGTAATCTCCGCATTCACTAAAGCGGTTCATCGGTTGTTTATGTATCGTATTTAAATTCATGTCGACGGCAAAAGTACATGTTTTTTTATAATAAAGAACTGAGCATAAAGATTATATACCTAATTTTATTAGTTTAAAGTTTCATTTCAAGAAAAGATTTTCTACAAAAGTTGTTTATTGGTGAAATTGCTGTAACTTTAAATTGCAATTCGCTAGTATTGAAATCTCAACATAAGACTTTATCCATCATAACGCTTATCCTCGCTGGAGAAGCCATTTTTTTATTGCCATTTATTTTAATGCGTGTCTTTCGTCCAATCATAAGAGAAGCTCTAGTCATTACAGATTTAGAAATTGGAAAAGCCCAGGCGTTTTATGGCATAACAGCGATGGTTTCTTACGTGTTCGGTGGGTTTTTGGCAGATAAATGGGAGCCAAGAAAACTGATAAGCATTTCTCTAATTTTCACCTCTTTAGGAGGAGTCTATATGACACAAATGCCTTCGTTTCAGGGATTACAAATTTTATACGGCTTTTGGGGTGTGTCGACCATTTTATTGTTTTGGGCTGCACTCATCAAAGCCACTCGATTGTGGGGAAATGCGGATAATCAAGGGCTGTCTTTTGGTTTATTAGATGGTGGTCGTGGTGCTTTTGCAGCGCTGATTGCAACGTTTGGAGCTTTAATTCCATCCCTTATTTTCCCCGAAGATTCGACAACCGTAACACTTGAAGATAAAACAAAGACCTTGCAATACATCATAGGGTTTAAGACTTCAGTTGTGCTGATGGTCGCTTTTTTGGTATGGAAAGTTTTACCAGACGCGGACATTAAACCTAGCAATGCCAAAGAAAGTTCCTTTAGATTACACTATTCTGAAATCCTAAACATAGTGATTAAACCAAAGGTGTTTTTTCATGCCATTATCATTGTTTGTGCCTACTCAACATATAAGGTCACCGATGTTTATGCCACTTATGCTAAAGATGTTTGGGATTATAGTATCGAAGAGGCGTCTAAGTTTGGAGTTATCATTCAATGGATTCGACCGTTTGCTGCGATTAGCATCGGGTGGTTAGCTGATAAATTTGTGACTTCCAAAGCGGTTCTGATCTGCTTTGTGCTTATTCTTTTAGGCTATGTTTTATTGGGCTTTGGAGCATTAGAAAACGTGTCCATCCTATTTTCGGTGCTAACTTTTTTTCTGATGGCTATTGGGATTTATGCCATGCGAGGATTGTATTTTGCACTTATTGAAGAAGCAAAAACACCACTTCTAATTACCGGAACAGTCATTGGTATTATATCCTTTTTAGGATACACGCCAGATATTTTTATGTCTCTAATTTCTGGTTATATTTTGGGGGAATCGCCAACGATTGAAGACTACCAAGCGCTTTTTAAAGTGGTTATGTTTTTTCCATTAATAGGCGTTTTTGCTACTATGGTGTTTAGAAGTCTAGTAAAAGATTGAATTGAAAAAGCAATGAGTTCGATGTAAAACGTCTAATTGTTACAATCAGTTTAATGCAGTGTTTTTTTGTTTTAAATCGAACTCAGTTTAGATGCAAATTCTATTGCTTTTTGCTTTTCTTTTTTCGCCAAGGAGCATTTTTTTGCCAGTCTCCAGCCATGATGCAACCGTAAGGCAGGACTTCGTCTATAACGGTTCCAAGGCCAAATTCTTCCATTTGTTCTCTCACCGTTTGCGCATTTTTATAGGCGCTCGGTAGCTCTGTAATGTCAATTTCATTGGAGTAAAAACGAACATCCAAACCTTTTGTTTCTTCATTAAAGATGTCTTCAAAAGTACCTGATTTACTCTTTCGATGTTGAGTTCTACTCACATTACGTCCTGCACCATGAGGCGCAAATCCCAAATTGGTAGCCGTTGTTTGCCCTTCAACAATCAATACGGGTTCAGACATGTTTAGAGGAATTAGTCGTGACCCAGTAATGTCTGGCATAAACCTTTTGTCTAAGGGCGTTGCTCCTTTGGCATGGTAAAACAGATCACCATCTTTGAACACAAAATTATGTTCGTTCCAAAATCGGTTTTCCATTTCAACTTCTAATGACGCAAGAGTGGCATCGTGAATAACCTCATGGTTTTTCTTTGTCCATTCTCTTATGATCTGAAGCGCTTCCCAATAGGCCTGACCTTCTTCGGTATCAAAAGGAATCCATGCATTTTGCTTTAGCGTATCAGGAGACAAGGCTCTTCTAAACTTTTCTGCAACACGCATTCCTTTTGTAAACAAGTTAGCTCCAAAAGCTCTACTTCCGTGATGAGTCACCAGCATTGTGTTTCCTGTTTGCTTCGATTTTCCAACAAACAAAAAGTGATTCCCATCACCTTGGGTTCCTAAATTGGAACGCGCCGCAGAGATTGCTTTTTTATCATTTAAAAATGCATTGCCTTCAATTTTCGCTAACAAATCCATCGGAAATCTAAACTGATTTTCTCTGGAACGACCACCAGGCCCAAAATGAGTGACTTGATGAGCGGCATTTAAAACCGCAGAAGGATCTGTTTTTCCAAAATCGGTTAATAACACCGAACAACAGATATCTGCACTATGCATTCCTGGATGAATGGCATTTTTGGCCACAGCAACACCGCCAACAGGAATTGTACCGTTTGGTCCGCTAGGACAAGCATCTGGCATAACGGCCCCATTTACCATAGTAGGCGTTTTCATCAAAGTGTTCATGGTGTTTAAAACCTGATTCACATTTGTTTCCTCTAATTCGTTTTCTGCTTTTATATTGATTGAAAATGGTTTCGCTTCGGCATGCAATTCGATTGGCTCTGGCATTTTAAACTGTTCAAGATAAGAGGCCAAGTTTTCGCCATCCAGTTGGTGTTCATTGATAAATGCCAAAGCTTCTTTCATCCATTTTCCTTGCTTGTAACCTAAAGCAATCAAATCT
>JAUIFC010000218.1 GCA_030429455.1 Bacteroidia bacterium
TAGAATTAGATAAAAAGTTATTGTTTTTTTCTAAAGTTATGCATAAAAAAAGTGCAAAACATCAAATGAATGTTCAAGTTTTTGATTTAGAAAGCTTTACGGTTTCAGACAATAAGGTACTATCATCTTTTGCAATCGAGGGATATTCAAAATCTGGTTTTTATAATATGGCAATTTCACCAGATAAGTCAAAATTTGCTATTGTTGCCAATATGCCTTTTGAAAAAAAGAAGAATGAAAAATTGATGATTTGGGTTTATGATTCTGATCTAAATTTAGTTTGGGAAAAATCTGAAACCATAGATTTCAGCAGCAAAAGAGCCTACAACGAAAAAGTATTCGTTCAAAATTCTGGTGAAGTGGTCATGGTAAAAACCATAAATGAGGCAAAAAAAACGCGCAGAACAGATCTTCTCACGTTCACATCCTCTGATTCAAAAAAAACATCATTTTCGGAGGATGGATTTATGCCTTTAGAAATGGATATCGTAAATGTAAATGGTATTTCAATGCTCTCAGGATTTTATTGGGATGCTGTGAAAGTTCCAGTAAAAATAAATGCTGTTGAAGGAGACGATACAAATGGGGCATTTCTTTATGACTTAGGAGCAAAAAAAATTATTGGCAAACATGAATTTAATGATGATTTGAACAATAAATATGACTATAAAAGTTTAATAGTGACTGATATAGTTCTTAACAATGATGACCTATTTTTATTTGGCGAACGCCAATTGTCCAAAAGTGAGTTTAAAAAGAATGGCAATAGTGTAACAACCGAGTTGGACTATTTTTACACATTTGGATCAAGTCTCATGGTTAATATGGATACAAAAGGAACACTTAAAAAAATGTACCCACTTTATAATGCCAAAGATTATAAAAATGAAGCCAAAGAAACTGCAGGTTATGCCATACTAAATCTAAGTGATGGCTTATTTGTTTTTTCAAACACCAATGGGTATATGACTATGAACCAATTTTTTACTGGCAAAGAGTCAAAATTTAATTATCCGGAGGTAAAACTTAGTGAAAATGCTTCGCCAACCAATCCTGCTTTTATTCCACATACATTTAGAGAAGTTAAAGGATTTGGTTTAGCTTATTACATTGCAAGCTATGCTAACACTTATTGGATAAGCAAAATGACATGGTAGCATAAACCAATTATCTAAAAATAATTTGGTGCTTTTAGAAACAAAGAATCGTTTGATTAAAACTAAAAAATATCAAGATTCCGTACTACAGAATAGGAAAATTAATACCTTTACCGTAGGTGATTAATTGAATCTTGATTTTGTAAAATAAACAAACCGTCTCAATAGAGGCGGTCTTTTATTGGCTAAATATTTCAACAATAAAGAAGATTAAAGACAATCCAAATGTACTTAATGCAACTTTTTTGAGCTCTTGGTCAAGGTCTTTTGGATTTTTATTTTTAAAAACAAAACTTAAATGTTTACTTAAAATAAAAAATGTAAACGTACTTAAATACACCCATTTAGATACATCAGATGCCACAAAAAAGCCTAGAATAAATAAGAGTCCAAAAACAATTAAAATACCGTGATAAAACTTAGAAGCCTTTTGCCCTAGGTGAACGACCAACGTATTTTTTCCAACAGTTTTGTCAGAATTATAATCTCGCATATTGTTAAGATTGAGTACTGCTGTAGAAAGTAAACCTATTCCTGCACCTGCCATCAAAATAATAATATCTATCGTTTTTGAATATAGCGCATAAGAGCCACAAACACTTACAAGACCAAAAAAAATAAATACAAAAACATCTCCTAAACCTCGATATCCATAAGCTGAATTTCCTACAGTATACTTAATCGCTGCCCAAATGGCTAAAATTCCTAAGAGTAAAAATGTGATACTTAGAAATGCATTATCCCAACCAAAAGATATGATAATCAAAGCTATAGCAGACGTCAAACTTAATAAAGAAGTGATAATAATACCTGTCTTAAAACTTTTTTTGGATATAGCTCCAGTTTGAAATGCACGCTTCGGTCCTATTCTATCTTCATTATCTGTTCCTTTAATGCCATCGCCATAATCATTTGCAAAATTTGAAAGGATCTGAAACAAAAGTGTAGTAAGAACAGCTAAAGAAAAAATTACACCATCAAAAACATTGTAATAAACTGCATAACCGCTACCCACTAAAATACCTGATACCGATAAGGGCAAAGTTCTTAGTCTTGCCGCACTAACCCATGCTTTTACAACACTCATTTAAATTCCGGTATAATTAAAAGGTGTAATGACTCTTAGTTCGGATTTAATTTCTTCAGAGATATCTAATGATTCTATAAAATTTAAAATAGATGATTGATTAATTCTATCATTAGTTCTGGTCAAAGCTTTAAGCGCCTCGTAGGGGTTTGGATAGCTTTCTCTTCTAAGAATAGTTTGTATCGCTTCTGCAACTACAGCCCAATTATCATCTAAATCGGACTTTATAGCTTCTTCATTTAGTAATAACTTTCCAATGCCCTTTAATGTGGATTTCATTGCTATTAAAGTATGTCCAATTGGAACACCAATGTTTCGCAAAACAGTACTATCCGTCAAGTCTCTTTGGAGCCTACTAATTGGAAGTTTTGAAGATAAATGCTCAAATATAGCATTGGCAATACCTAGATTTCCTTCACTGTTTTCAAAGTCTATTGGATTTACTTTATGGGGCATTGCAGAAGAACCTACTTCTCCTTTTTTTATTTTTTGTTTAAAATAATTCATAGAAATATAGGTCCATATATCTCTATCGAAATCGATTATAATTGTGTTTATGCGTTTTAGGCAATCAAATAATGACGCCATGTTGTCATAATGTTCAATCTGTGTCGTAGGAAATGAATAGTGTAAACCTAGATATTTTTCAGTAAAATTTTTACCAAAAGATTTCCAATCCACCTCTGGAAAAGCAAGATGATGTGCATTAAAATTTCCAGTTGCTCCTCCGAATTTTGAAGAATAAGGAATGCTAGCTAATTGTTTTTTTTGTTCTTTAAGCCTAACTACAAAAACTTCAATCTCTTTTCCAAGGCGAGTTGGAGAAGCTGGCTGACCATGTGTTTTTGCCAACATTGAAACCGAAGACCATTCCTCGCTAATGTGTTTCAATGAAGAAATAAGGTCTTCTAACACTTGGGTATAAGTATCTGTAATGCAATCTTTTAAAGATAATGGTATACTTGTATTGTTTATATCTTGAGACGTTAATCCAAAGTGTATAAACTCTCTGTAAGGATTGACATCAAGTTGTTCGAATTTCTCTTTTATAAAATATTCTACGGCTTTAACATCGTGATTTGTAACACTTTCAATAGCTTTAACTTTTTGAGCATCTTCAATTTCAAATGTATTGTAGATAGATCTTAATTGTATTTTTTGCTCATCAGTTAGGCGTGGAAGTGGTTTTAAATCTAATTCGGCTAGAGCTATGAAATATTCAATTTCTACTCTAACTCTATATTTAATAAGAGCAAATTCGCTAAAATATTGATTTAGTTCACTCGTTTTAGATTGGTATCTACCATCTATTGGCGAAATGGCATACAATGCATTCATGTTTTTAGGATATCAAAATGTTAAATAGTCTTTCCATACCTGAAGTGGCTGGTTCTACAAATATCTTTAATTTGCCATATTCCTGCAATTCTGGTTTCGGATCGATAAGGAAAATTTTTGCATTCGATTTTACATAATTTATTAAACTGGCTGCTGGATAAACTTGTAAAGAAGTACCAACCACAATAAGAATATCTGCCTGTTCTACCAAGGGCAAAGCTTCAAGCATTTTTGGCACTGATTCGCCAAACCAAACAACATGTGGTCTAAGCTGAACATTGTTTTCATCGACATCTCCGATTACCAAATCTTCTGTCCATTCAATAATCTTTTCAGGATTATTTTTAGGTCGAACTTTAAACAATTCCCCATGCAAATGCAACACTTTTGAACTTCCTGCTCTTTCATGCAGGTCGTCTACATTTTGAGTGATGATTTGCACATCATAATATTGTTCTAATTCGGCAATAAGTTTGTGTGCTTTATTAGGATAAACAGTTTTAAGTTGCTTTCGCCTTTGGTTATAAAATTCTAAAACAAGTTCGGGATTGGCTTCAAAAGCTTGAGGAGTTGCAACTTTGGTAACATCGTGGCCTTCCCACAAACCATTTGCATCTCTGAATGTTTTTAATCCACTTTCTGCGCTTACGCCAGCTCCAGAAAGCACAACAATTTTCTCCTTTGGCGATGTCATTCTGGGTTTATGGCTTTATAATTTTCGTAGCAATTACTTATGGCATCCAAGAGTTGAAGGTCATTAGCCTCTTTGATAAAGGGTTTAGAAAAATTACAGCGTTTTAAAATTTCTTCAATATCGTTTATGGAAATCTGTAAAACTGCGGAAAGTGTTTCCCGATTATATTTATCCACTAACAAATCTCGAATAGATTCATCTTCTTTCATTTTACGAATTTTCCTCATCTGTTTAGGCTTCTTGCCAAAGGTTTTGTAAAGTAAATCCGCAGGGTTGAAAATGGCATCCAGCGTTTTTGAAAATGAGCTTTTTTGATAGCTACCACCTTCATAACCATAATCTAAGCCAGATATTTGATATCTAAAATCTTCATAAACAGGAATATTTTTTGCATCAATTTCAAGATACCCCGTCAATTTTATGTCCTTGACAGTCACTTCTTCCAAAGCAATGGCAACCTCTGTCATTTTCACTTTTACATCGCCAAATTTCACCCAGTCGTCCGTCACCTTTACTTGCATGGACTTGAAGCCTACATAGGAGAAATAAAGCGTATCATTGATCGAAGCTTTGATGCTAAAATCCCCATCTTTATTGGATACCGTACCTTTTACCGTATTTATGTTGATGATATTGACATTAAAAATTGGCAAATCATTTGCTGCATTTTGAATTTGCCCTTTTATATCATAGACATTTTCATTTTGAGCACTCAAAGAAAATGCAGATATTATAAAAATAAGTATTAAAACGAGTCTGTTCACAGTGTAAAAATACTGAAATAAAAATATTATTTTAGTGGAACATTCTTACGAATGGGCTTAGTAAAATCGACTATTCTGCAATTATAGTCTTTAAGAAAAGAGAGAAGGAAAGCACGAAGAGGCACTTTATTTTACTGACAAACAATACTTTGTTCAAATCTTGCGCCTCTATTCTCGCTTCCTACATCAAAAAAAAAGTATATG
>JAUIFC010000019.1 GCA_030429455.1 Bacteroidia bacterium
GAGATACCGATGGGGAAAATTAAATGATGCTGAACCAAGCAGATTTATTGAAGAAATAGATGAAAACCTTCTAGAATACAATATTTCTAAAGATTCTTACCGTTATAAACCACAAATCGATGTTGATATTTTCGGCGAAGTGGACAAATCAAGGCTTAGGCAAACAAAACCGAAACAAGGTACTCCGCCACCGAGTCATAAACCTACTGAACAGCAACTAAGGAAGTTAAGAAAAATAAAGCCATCGCTTGGAAATTCAAAAATGGCAGAACCCATTAAAATAGAGCCTGGTCAAATTATTAAGCATGGACGTTTTGGAAAAGGAAAAGTACTTCACATAACAGGGAATGGACAAGACAAAAAAGCCGAAATACTGTTTGATGAAGCTGGAATAAAGAATTTATTACTCAAATTTGCTAAGCTAGAAGTCATGAAAGAGCAGTAAACTCTTTTAACATAATTTTTTTTATTAAGGATTATTTCATTTCTTTGTAAATAAATTGAAAACCTAAATACTACTTAAACAATCATAATGAAAAAACTTATACTTTTTTTTCTGATAGGTATTATAGTAACCACCAATCAGGCTATTGCGCAAGAAAATCCAGCCTCAGGAAATTCATATGAGGGATATAGCAAATGGAATTTAGAACTAGGCGCAGGTCTTTCAGGATCTGCTAGAGCACATGATTTAGACTCACAAACTGGCTTATTTTCAAATACATCGAATCCTTTTTCAGGATTATCTTTTAGAGCTGGTGTAAGATATAACTTTAATGAAGCTTTTGGTCTAAGATTTAGAGGGTTTTATAGTACAATTAATGCAGACACTGACCGCTCTAATTTTGATTACAGTTCTTCTTATATACAAACCAATTTAGAAGCTGTATTGAATATTGGTAATCTTGGCGCTTTTGGTAATAGAGACAAAAAATTCAACTTTCAAACCTATTTCGGATTAGGCGCTGGTTTTTTGTCGCCAGAATTTAATGACGCTACGGACTACACTTACAATTTAACCTTTGGTATTACGCCAATGTTTAAACTAAATGATAATCTGTCACTGGTTTTTGATGCCAATTTGGTAGCTGTAACGGATATGGACACGAATTGGAGTGGAAGAACGCGCATCGACCCAAATGTCTCGAGAGATTTTGATGGTATATTGACGAACTATACCTTAGGTTTAAATATTTCTTTAGGAAAAGCAAGCAAAAATATCGACTGGTTCTACAATAATGAAAATGAAGTCATTCGAAATAAAATTGCTGAACTGGAAAAAAGAGTTAAAAAATTAGAAGATGACAAATGTGAAGATGAAAATGAAAATGGCATTTGCGATAATATTGAAGAATACTTAGGAAAGAATTACATCACTAAAAACGAAGGAGACAAAATAATAAATAATATTTATAACAGTTTCTACAACAAACTTTTAGAAGGCGAAAAACTCAATATATTCTTTGGATATGACCAAGCTGAACCAGAGAAAGGTTCTATCGCAGACATTAATGCTCTTATCGATTTCATGAAAGAAAACTCTGACAAAAACATAATTTTGACAGGGTATGCAGACATGAAAGGCTCAGACAAGTACAATGAGAAACTATCCTTGAAAAGAGCTGAATTCATCAAAACGCTACTGACACAAGCAGGAATAAATGAGTCTAGAGTTGATGTTGTTGCCGGAGGCAAAAACCAAACCTATAATACAGAAAGTACTTATGTCAGAATGCTAGCAAGAAGAGTTAGTGTGAAATTAAAATAACACAGAACTATTTAAAACTTAAAAGGCGATTCGGACTTCGAATCGCTTTTTTATTTTATTATATCTTTTACTAATCAATTTTCTTCTATTCTCCTTAGCCCGTAATAGTTTGATTAAACAAAGACCAAAGTAGGTCTCGTTGATTAATTTAAATACTCTATATTCCTAACATCAACAGGTGTTTTAGTTTTTAATATTTCTTATCAGATTAAAGGACATAAAGAAAGAATACGCTAGAACATTTATTCTTTATAAGCATTTTTTAAATCAAGCATGTTAATAGAGTTGGTCTTAAAATTCCTTAAGGACTTACTCTTAAATCTTATAATTTGATCATACAATAGTGGAATTACCGCTGCCTTATCTATAATTAACGAATCTAGACGCTTATAGCTTAATGCTCTCTCTTTAGAGGAGTTACTACTTAAAGCTATACGATACAAACTATCATATTCTGAATAATCAAAAAATGTATAGTTTGGTCCTTTTGGTGTTTTGTTTTTGGAATAAAAAAGACTCAAATAATTTTCTGCATCAGGATAATCTGCAATCCAGCTTGCTCTAAAAGCTTCCAACTCACCGACAGATCGTTTTTGACGTAATGTCGATGGCGGCATAACATCGATAATTACATTTATTCCAATCTTTTTCAAATCGCTTTGAATGAGCTCAATTAAATCGACATAAGACGGATTAGTCGAAATGACCAAACTTGGATTGTCATTCCCACTCTTCTCTAGATAGGCTTTTAAATGTTGTCTGGCCAAATCCAAATCATATCCAAAACCTTGAACGATCTGGCCATTCAACAAAGATGGTGGCACAAAACCTTGATTGGCAGGCATTCCAATTCCATTTCGGAGATATTTTAGCATTCTGGGTTTATCAATACCATAGTTGATCGCTTTTCTTAAATCCGGATCACTAATATCATAATTTGTATTGTTTAAATTAAAACCTATATACTCCGTATTGAGCTGCAGGATTTTATCAATATTAACGGTTGATTGGTATTTCTTTTTCAGTTCGCCATCAGAATTTAGAAGTTCGTCTTTGTAAGAAATGTCAAGGCCATTTAAAAAGTCCAAATTTCCTTGTACAAATTGCAAAAACTCACTTTGCTTATCCGGCAAAAATGTAATCGAAATTGCTTCAAAATAGGGCAATCGAACACCTGAGCTGTCTTTTTCAAAATAAGTATTGTTTTTTCTAAAAACCATCTTCTCTTTCGGTATCCATTTTTTAAAATAAAATGGCCCTGTTCCGATTGGATTTTCTCTAAAATCAATTTTTCCTGAACCAAGTTCTTTCGGCAACACAGAGCAATATTTCATTGTTAACACCCCTAAAAAAGCAGGGAAATTCGACTTCAACTTAATTTGAACCGTTAATTCATTTAATGCTGTAATATGCTCAACAGAATTCATCGTCCAACTTCCTGGAGAGGCCAATTCTGGATCAATGAGACGGTTTAAACTAAAAACAACATCTTCAGCTTTTAATTTGCGATTTTTCAAAAACGAATAATCATGAAAATAAACCTCATCTTTTAGGACAAAAGTATAAACCAAACCATCATCACTTATCGTCCAGGATTCAGCCAATTCTGGCACGATTTCCATGTTATTATCCAATCCTACCAATGTGTTATAAAGCTGATTGACCGCCCAAATATTACGCTGGTCTTTGGCAAATGCAGGATCTAAAGAGGTGATATCAGAGTGTTCATTATATCTAAAAACGTTTAGATTATCTTTATTTTTATCCTCTATTCCACATGAAATAAAAAAAAATAGAACTAATAAATTCAGTTTTAGGATGTCGTGTCTTTTCAATTTGAAAAATAGATTTTGTTGATATATTTGCAAAAAATACAAAATTGATAAATGCTATTGAAATTTATCAATCAATTTTAAACTTAATATGTCTAAACAAGTAGCATTTTACACTTTAGGTTGTAAACTTAATTTTTCTGAAACTTCGACCATTGCAAGAAAATTCGAAAATGAAGGGTTTGAACGCGTTGATTTTGAGGACAAAGCAGATATCTACGTGATTAACACCTGTAGTGTAACAGAAAATGCAGACAAAAGGTTTAAGACTATTGTAAGAAATGCACTGAAAGTTAATGAAGATGCATTTATTATTGGCATCGGCTGTTATGCACAGCTCAAACCAGAGGAATTGGCCTCTGTGGATGGCGTAGATTTGGTGCTTGGCGCTAAAGAAAAATTCAATGTAACAGATTATATAAACAATCTTTCTAAAAATGATTTTGGCGAAGTACATTCTTGCGAAATTGAAGAAACAGATTTTTATGTAGGCTCTTATTCCATTGGAGACAGAACTAGAGCGTTTCTTAAAGTTCAAGATGGTTGTGACTACAAGTGCACGTATTGTACAATCCCTTTGGCAAGAGGAATTTCAAGATCCGATGCCCTTGTAAATGTACTGGAAAATGTGAGACAGATTTCTTCACAAAACATAAAAGAAATTGTTCTGACAGGTGTAAATATTGGCGATTACGGCAAAGGTGAGTTTGGAAATAAAAAACACCAACATACGTTTTTAGAGCTCATAAAAGCTCTTGATAAGGTTGAAGGCATAGAACGACTAAGAATTTCGTCGATAGAACCGAATTTATTAAAGGACGAGTCTATAAAATTTGTAGCCGAAAGCAAATGCTTTGTTCCTCATTTTCATATCCCGCTTCAAAGTGGATCCAATGACATTTTGAAAAAAATGAAGCGTCGATACTTAAGAGAACTTTATGTCGACAGAGTAAATGCTATAAAAGCTCAAATGCCTGACGCTTGCATTGGAGTAGATATCATAGTAGGTTTCCCTGGAGAAACAGACCAACATTTTTTAGAGACTTATAATTTTTTAAATAATCTTGACATCTCCTACCTTCATGTATTTACCTATTCTGAACGCGACAATACAGAAGCAACAACCATGGATGGAGTTGTCCCACAAGCAGTAAGAAAAAAAAGAAGCAAAATGCTGAGAGGTCTTTCTGTAAAAAAAAGAAGGGCCTTTTACGAAAGTCAATTGGGAAAAACCAAAACAGTGCTCTTTGAGCATGAAAACAAAAAAGGCTACATATTTGGATTTACTGAAAACTACGTCAAAGTAAAATTACCTTGGAATCCAGAATTGGCAAATCAATTAGTAGCTGTTCAACTTGAAAAAATTGACGAGGATGGACATTTACGAGGAAAAGTTTTAAACCACAAAGTCGAAACTATTGAGCTATAAAGAAATTCCTACAGGCAATAGATGTTTGTACTTTTCTCTATGCTTTTTAAACACTTTTGCAATGACAGGAGATGTTGGAAACACGCTAAGGCTTTCATTAGACAGATGATCAAATAATGCCAAAATGAAATTTTCTTGAAATTTTTCTTTTTCTAAACTATTGTCCATAGAAAAACCGGTAAGAAATATTTTCTTCGGTTGCTCGGAGTATTCAATTTTAATCAGCTTGCCTTCTATTCTAGTTTCAAACTGTCTTAGTAACTCATTTTTTTTGATTTCAAATTCCATTTTTTATTATTCTTTAAACATTTCTTTTACAAAAATCTAATTAACTTCGATTCTAGAAGTTTTAAACACATAAGCATCATATTTTATGCCAAATACTGAAAAAATTCAAGTCTATATGATGCCTGGAATGGCTGCAAATCCTTCAATCTTCGAATATATAGAATTAAATGAAAACCAATTTGAAACGCATTGGATGCATTGGATCATTCCTTTAGAAAAAGAAAGCTTAACCGAATATGCAAAAAGAATAAGCGCACAAATTAAACATAAAAACCCAGTGCTCATAGGTGTATCTTTTGGAGGTGTTTTGGTTCAAGAGCTATCAAAACTTATAGAAGTAAAAAAACTAATCATAATCTCCAGCGTCAAGCAAACATCTGAAATCCCTAAACATATGCAAATCGCCAAAGACACTGGGATTTACAAATACATTCCATTTGGGTTGCTAAATTATATGGATCAAATTGAAAAACTTCCTGTTGGAGATTTAATTAGAAAAAGAATCAAACTTTATAAACAATTTTTGTCTGTAAATGACAAAGATTACTTAGATTGGGCGGTTAAACAGATGGTATGTTGGGAACAACAAGAACCATTAAAAAATTTAATTCACATCCATGGTGATGAAGATAGAGTTTTTCCTATCAAATATATAGGTAATTGTATTACTGTATCTGGAGGAACGCACATTATGATAATTAACAGGTTTAGGTGGTTTAATGAAAATTTGCCTAAATTGATTTTAAAATAAAATAGGATGATTAAATCAAAATTAATTTACAATGCACTTTTTTTTATTGGTGTAGTATTCGTACTAGGCTTAGGCTATTCGTTTGTCATTCAAGATGAAGCTGTTTTATCCGACAAAATGGATAACACTAACGAAAAAGTATATTCCATAAAATCTCTTGAGGTTCCAGAACAATTGAGTTTTGCTGGTGAAGACATGCCGTTAAATGATCCTGACATTTATGAAAGAATGGACAGAGAACTGCTTGTAAATACCTATTGGCAATCCAATGGAATTTTATTAATAAAACGCTCAAAAAAATATTTCCCCATCATTGAGCCTATTTTGAAAGAAAATAATGTGCCTGACGATTTTAAATATTTGGCTGTAGCCGAAAGTGGTTTACAACAAGTTACATCGCCAGCAGGAGCGAAAGGATTCTGGCAAATCATGAAAACAACCGGCAAAGAATATGGCTTAGAAATCAATTCGAATGTCGATGAAAGGTATCATATCGAAAAAGCTACCAGAGTAGCTTGTGAATACCTGAAGAAAGCTAAAGAAAAATTCGGGAACTGGACACTTGCTGCAGCCTCATACAACGCTGGAATGAGTGGGATAACGAAGCAAATAAATAGACAAAAAGAATCCGAATACTACAACCTGCTTTTGAATGATGAAACAGAACGTTATGTGTTCAGAATAGTTGCTATCAAAGAAATTTTAAGTCATCCAGAGAAGTATGCTTTCAACGTAAATGATGACCATTTATACAAAAACATACCCACAAAAACCATTAATGTCGATTCGGCCATTACAGATATACCTTCTTTCGCTAAATCCTTTGGGTTAAACTACAAACAATTTAAAATTTACAATCCTTGGTTAAGAGACAATTATTTGACCAATAAATCGGGCAAACTTTATGAAATAAAACTGCCTGAAGCTATAAATTAGAAGATTAGTTTTTTTCAAAGTCTTGAAGATTAAGGCAATAAGCCTCATTATTCGGTAGAGTCATCGTAAAATTCGATAAACAAAAACGGAACACTAAGGCTTATTATCATGTAGATTAAAGAATCTGCTCGGCGTGAGCTTTAGTTTTTACTTTAGTAATCACATCAGATAGAATGCTGTTTTCATCTATTACAAAAGTTGTTCTATGAATCCCATCGTATTCTTTTCCCATAAACTTTTTTGGACCCCAAACGCCAAAGGCGTTAATCACGGCTTTGTCCTCATCTGCTAGAAGTGGAAAAGGTAATTCGTATTTAGTTTTAAAATTCTGTTGGCGTTTAGCAGAATCTGCACTAACACCAAGTATTTCGAATCCTTCTTTTTGAAATGTAGACCAATGGTCTCTCAAGTTACAAGCTTCTGCCGTACAACCTGGAGTGCTGGCTTTTGGATAAAAGAACACAACAAGTTTCTTACCTTTATAATCTTCTAATTGGTGTAGATTTCCGTCTTGGTCTTTAGCTGAAAAATTTGGAGCATTATCTCCTGCCTTTAATGTTGTCATAATGTATTTTTGTTATAAAATTAAAGATAATGCTCAAATCAGATAAAGTAACCTTCGTTATAAATACGTTAAATGAACTCTATCCTGAAATACCGATTCCTCTTGACCATAAAGATCCATATACGCTACTCATCGCAGTGTTGCTATCGGCTCAAAGCACTGACGTTAGGGTAAATAAAACGACTCCTTTTCTTTTTGAAAAAGCTGATAACCCTTATGATATGGTAAAACTTAGTGTGGAGGAAATCAGAGAGATTATCAAACCTGTTGGACTTTCTCCTATGAAGAGTAAAGGCATCCACGGATTATCTCAAATTTTAATAGAAAAGCACAATGGACAAGTCCCACAAAGTTTTGAAGCCTTAGAGGAATTACCTGCCGTTGGTCACAAAACGGCTAGTGTGGTCATGTCTCAGGCCTTTGGCATTCCTGCTTTTCCAGTAGATACACATATTCATAGATTAATGTACCGTTGGGGATTGACAAACGGCAAAAATGTTGTGCAAACCGAAAAAGATGCCAAACGCCTTTTTCCTAAAGAATTATGGAACGATTTACACCTTCAAATCATATGGTATGGACGAGAATATTCGCCAGCGCGTGGCTGGGATTTAGAGAAGGACATTATCACGAAAACTATTGGACGACGATCGACTATAAATGAGTACTACAAAAAGAAAAAATGAGGTTTAGTTCAAAGAGTTTACAGGAACTTGAAAGCAGATACGTGTTCCTTTTCCAACTTCCGAATAATCTACCCAAATTGTTCCACCATTTTCTTCAATAAAATTTTTACTTAATAAGGCTCCAATTCCTGTGCCTACTTCTTTACCTGTTCCAATGGCTGAAATCAAATCACTATTAAATAATTTTTCAGCGGTTTCTTGATTCATTCCTATACCTGTATCTTCGATGCAGACCTTATGAAAATCCTTGTGCTTTTCATAGGAAAAGGCTATACTATCTTCGAGATTACAATACTTTATAGCGTTGGACATGACGTTTCTAATTGCTAAATCTAAAGTATTTTTGTCTATGTAGATTTGGGCATCTTCGGGGATGTTATTTTCAATTTTAATTTGTTTATCTTTTATCGCCTTATCATAGAGTTCTATCAGGTTGGAGGTCGATTTAAAAAGGTTGATCTCCTCTTTATTTATTTGAAATTCATTCAAGGATTGTTTTGCCCAGCTCACCAAATTTTCAATTAGTTTTTGAGTAGAGTCTATACTCTGTTTTATTTCTGGTAACCATAAGTCAAATTCTTCGGTCGTTAGATCTTTATTGAGATATAAATCCAGAAAATCAGACAAATTATTTAATGGCCCCCTAAAATCGTGAGAAATGATAGAAATCAATCTATTTTTTTGAACATGCAGTTGCTTCAATTTTTCATTCTTTGAGTGCAATTCATCCGAATAAGCATGCAACCGCCGATTTGTTTTTGCCTTTTGACGTTTGATCGCAAAAAGAAGAATCACAATAATGGTCAAGCCTAACACAACGCCAGCTAATGCGAGAATCAAATTTTTTCGAAAACGAAGTTCCATTGCACTTTCTCGCTTTTCAGTTTCTCTTTCTAAACTTAGTTTTTCGTTTTGATTTTTAAAGTCCAATTCTGCTTCAAGTTTCCCTAAAGCCTTGGATTTGTCTTCATTAAATAATGAATCGTTTAGCTTTTGATGAATTTCTAAATATTCCAATGCCGTTTTGGAATCATTTTTGGCCTTTGCAATTTGGTACAATAGAAATGTAGCTCTTTTTTCATTTTTTAATGCTTTGATATCTTTTGAAAGCCTTAAAGCTTCATCTCCATAAATCTGAGCGGAATCAATTTCTTTTAAAACTAGATTGAGTTTACCTAAGCCTATCCATGTTGAGGATTTTTGAAAATCGGCAATTACACTCTTTAGAATAAACTTAGACTTTAGGTATAAATCTTTGGCCACTTGATACTCTTTCTTATCGTAATAATAATCTGCCTGTTGATTAAGGTTAGTGATCAAATTAGGTTTACTATCCATTTTTACATACAAATCATAAGCTTCCTGTAAGTACTTAAGACCTTCTTCCTGGTTTTGTTCTTTGATTATCAAAGCTATATTCGAAAGTGTAGCCGCATAAGTGTAATCATCCACGCCTTTTATAGCTTGAGCAGATTCTTTGTATAATTCAAGTGCCTTGGAATTATAATTTAGGTCTAAATAATTATTAGCCAGATTATTAAGAAAAATAGCTTCCAATCGGGGATTATTAATTTCTTTTGCAGACTCTATAGCTAAGTCAAAATATTCTATAGATTTTAAATAATCACCTTTCTTTCGAGCAATATTTCCAATATTATTGGCCATCGCTGCGACATTTCTAGTATTCTGTAGCTCTTTAAAAATTTTTATGCTTTCATCATATAACACAATTGCAGAATCAAATTTACCTTGTTGCTCGTAAAGTAGCCCAACCCCACTCTTTATACTCGCAGACAAATAATCGTCTTTTACTTTTTTATTTAATTCATCAGCGGTATTGTATGCTTTTAAAGCCTCTCTAAGGTTACCTTGTTTAACTTTTATTCCCGCAATGTTGGTATAATTGGATATCAGTTCAGCATTATCATTGATAAGTTTATTAAAATAAATAGCCGTATCGTATGCATTTAAGGACTCATTATATTGGCCGATGGCTTTATGAATCTTTGCCAAATTACCATATGCTCTAGATAATCCCAAAGTATCTTTTTCTTCTTTAAAAATAGAGATAGAACTGTACATGTTGTCAAAGCTCTTCTCCCTTTGCCCAACGAAAAAATAATAAATCGCTAAATTTTTCTTTGCAACTGCAATTCCTTTGGAATAGTCTATGGTTTTCGACAGGGCAATAGCTCTTTCCGAAATAGGTTTTATACTATCAAACTTTACATTGATATAGGCAAATGCCATCTCATTGTAAATATCCACTTTTTCCAAAGTAGTATTTGTCGTCTGTAAAACCTTTGTCAGGCTGTCAATTTGTTTAGTTTGAGCAAATGTTAGTGTTGTAATAAACAAAAACACATAAAGCAAAAATCTTTGTTTAGTAATCATAAGGGTGTGGTAAAGTATGTTGCAAATTTAACCCTTAAATACTGATATCATCATTGGTTAGTATGATAAAAGAAAAAACTTGTCTTTCAATATGTATTCGCCAAAAACTTCTAATTGATATTGGTGAATAATTTTAATTTTTATCAATATTTAACGTCCAATTCTGCATAAAAAAACACCCATAAAAGCGGGTGTTTAAAAAAATGAAACTAAGAAAAAGACTAATTCTGTATATTTTCAAACTCTAGATTCTTATACTTTATGATTCTTAAAGACTTTGAAAAGTTAAGCAAGAAATCTATGCATTCCTTACTTGGCTCTGAAATTTCCACCTCTTTACGTGGTGATGGGTTTAAGTAAATGTTTGTCATATAGTTAATTTGAATATATAACGAACACCTTACTATTAATATTGTTTCTAGATAAGACTATTTTTCTGTTAAAATTATGTTCCTCTCATCGATAATTTTTCGCATATTAATCAATGCGTACCTCATCCTTCCTAAAGCGGTATTAATACTCACGTTTGTTTTGTAAGCAATCTCTTTAAAACTGTATTCCCTATAAATTCTCATCTCTAATACCTCGCGCTGATCGTCAGGCAATTCATAGATTAGAGACTTAACATCTGTTTCTATCTGTTCTTTGATAATACTGGATTCTATATTTAAGTCTTCATCGCGAACAACCGAAAAAATATCAAAATCGGATTTTGTATCAAATTTTGGCATACGGTTATTTTTTCTAAAATGATCAATGATCAGATTATGAGCAATACGCATAACCCAGGGCAAAAACTTTCCTTCTTCATTGTATTTTCCTTTTTTCAAAGTACGAATCACTTTTATAAAGGTATCTTGAAAAACATCTTCGGCTAGATTTCTGTCTTGTATTTTGGATAAAATAAATCCAAATATTTTGTGTTTATGTCTTTCAATAAGATTTGCTAAGGCGTTTTCATTACCGTTAATGTAACTTTTTATAAGTTCTGCCTCTGTAAGGGTGGATCTGTTCATAACATTACTTTTTAACCTAAAATAAGGAATTATAGACTAGTTTTTATTTAAAAAAAGTAATGTTTGTTATAGGCTTTTTATTTAATCAATGACCAAATATATATTTTTATTTAAAATATTAAAACCTTAAATTTATTATTTAACATTTAACATATGCAAATATGCCAAAAAAGCTGCCTAAAATTATATTTGTAGCGTTATGGTAGAAAATATTTCAGAAGTAAACCCTTTAGAGCATATCATTATCAAAGGGGCCAAAATGCACAACTTGAAGAATATAGATGTTGTTATTCCTAGAAATAAATTAGTGGTAATCACTGGACTTTCTGGTTCTGGCAAATCAAGTTTGGCATTTGACACCTTGTATGCCGAAGGTCAAAGAAGATATGTTGAAAGCTTGTCGGCTTATGCGCGTCAATTCATGGGCAAATTAAATAAACCAAAAGTAGATGATATCAAAGGCATTGCGCCAGCAATCGCTATAGAACAGAAAGTAAACAGTACAAATCCAAGATCTACAGTAGGCACGACCACAGAAATATACGATTACTTAAAATTACTTTATGCTAGAATTGGCAAAACCTACTCTCCTATTTCAGGCGAATTGGTAAAAAAAGATACCGTTTCGGATGTTCTGGATACCATAAAGTCCTTTGAAGAAAGAACAAAACTTTTGCTTTTAGCGCCAATAAAAATTGAAAAAAACAGAAGTTTAAAAGATAAATTAACCATACTCCTTAAACAAGGTTTCAGTCGAATCATGTCCAAGAGTAAAATCATTCGACTGGACGAAGCCCTAGAAAAAAGAATTCCTAAAAAGGATTTATACCTTGTAGTAGATCGAGTTATTGTCAAACATGAAGAAGATTTTTACAACAGGTTAGGCGACGCCATAGAAAATGCATTTTATGAAGGCCATGGAGAAATTCAACTTTACGATTTAACTTCAGAACAATCATATCCTTTCAGTAATGCCTTTGAACGCGACGGAATTAAATTTTTGGAACCAAATGTTCATTTATTTAGTTTTAATAATCCATATGGCGCTTGTCCTGTTTGCGAAGGTTATGGTGATGTCATCGGTTTGGACGAAGATTTGATAATTCCGAACACTGGACTAAGCGTTTATGATTACGCGGTGTTGCCATGGAAAGGGAACACCATGGGATGGTATAGAGATCAATTTATTACACATGCTCATAAATTTAAATTTCCAGTTCATAAACCCTATTTCCAACTTACGGAAACACAAAAACAAGATCTTTGGGAAGGCAATACATATGTCAAAGGAATCTATGACTTTTTTGAAGCCCTAGAAGCTAAATCCTACAAAATTCAAAATAGGGTGATGTTGTCGCGCTACCGAGGCAAAACCAAATGCAAAGCCTGCAAAGGAAAACGCCTAAGAAAAGAAGCTGAATATGTGAAAATTGGAGGCAAAAGCATTACGGAGTTGGTCGACTTACCCATAATTAAACTACTGGCTTTCTTTAACGACCTTGAATTGTCAGAATACGACCAAAAAGTGTCTAAAAGGCTTTTAAAAGAAATCAATTCAAGGCTTAAATTTTTAACCGATGTTGGTTTAAGTTATCTCACGTTAAACAGAAAATCAAATACTTTATCTGGAGGAGAATCACAGCGTATTAACCTAGCAACTTCTCTAGGAAGTAGTCTAGTTGGGTCCATGTACATTTTGGACGAACCTTCTATTGGATTGCACTCCAGAGATGGAGACCGATTGATTAAAGTTCTGAAAAGCCTAAAAGACTTAGGCAACACCGTTATTGTTGTCGAGCATGATGAAGACATGATGAAAGAAGCCGATCTCATTATAGATATTGGTCCAGAAGCTGGAATTTATGGCGGTGAAGTTGTCGCTTATGGTACTATGGAAGAAGTTTGTTTAACAGAATCTTTAACGGCTCAATACTTAAGCAAGCAACTCAATATTGAGATCCCAAAAAAGAGGAGAACACCCAAAAGCACTTTAGTGGTAAAAGGGGCAAGGGCCAATAATCTTAAAAATATAGATGTCGAATTTCCTTTAAATATGCTCACCGTCATTACAGGAGTTTCAGGAAGTGGAAAAAGTACATTGGTTAAAAATATTTTATTCCCTGCCTTAACCAAAGCTTTAGGAATTCATGGCAAAAAAATAGGCCAATTTGACGAATTAGCTGGTGATATTGAAAAGATTGACAATGTCGAATACATCGATCAAAATCCGATTGGACGTTCATCGCGATCCAATCCAATTTCATACATCAAAGCTTACGATGACATCCGTAATCTATTTGCTTCTCAGAAATTATCAAAACTAAGAAAATATAAACCGAGTCATTTCAGTTTTAATGTCGATGGAGGACGATGTGAAAAATGTAAAGGCGAAGGCGAAATTACCATCGAAATGCAATTCATGGCAGATGTACATATTTTGTGCGATGCCTGCCATGGCAAACGATTTAAACCGGAAATCATAGAAGTAAAATTCGAAGGAAAATCTATTCATGATGTGTTGAGCATGAGTGTAGATGAAGCTATTTCATTTTTCAAAACACACAAACAAGACAAAATTGTAAACAAGTTGATGCCTTTGCATGATGTCGGCCTTGATTATGTTGCCTTGGGACAAAGCTCTTCAACACTTTCAGGTGGCGAAGCTCAACGGATTAAACTTGCTACATTTTTAGGTAAAGGTGGAAATGCAAAAAAAACATTATTCATTTTTGACGAACCTACAACTGGACTGCACTTTCATGACATTAAAAAATTATTGAAGTCTTTTGAAGCCCTTATACAAAAAGGGCATTCCGTCATCGTGATCGAACACCATTTGGATTTGATAAAATGTGCCGATTATATCATCGATTTGGGTCCTGAAGGTGGCGAAAATGGTGGAAAACTTGTTGCTACTGGAACACCGGAAGAAATTGTTAGGGCAAAAGCATCGCTAACTGGAAAATATCTTAAACACAAATTAACCTAAGTCTATATACCTTATAAAATGAATAAACTACTATACATCATATTTATCTTCTGCTGTTTATCCTGTTCAAATGATGAAGATTACATCAGTTGCATTGAAAATACCAATGTCGAAAATGGCTTTATATACAAATGTAATACCTACAAGACAGAAGTGGGAAGAATGAACATGAACTATACGACGGAATTTGCAACAACCAGCTGTATGTTAGAATTTATAAATATGGAGTATTCCGATTTCAATTTCGAAGCTGGAGACACCAATATAAATATCGTAAACATCTGGATTTCTGTCCCTTCTGAGTATTATCAACTACAAGAAATTCCTGAAGGCGTCTACAACTTAGGCAGTAATGATGATAACCCATTTACGTTAGATATTGTGACCTTATTTCGTTTTGGACCGTCGGTTAAAGTTGTTGAAAACCCTAATTATGATGGTTTAATTATTAACGGCTTAGTCTTAGGACAACCAGATTCTTACGACCAAGCAGAACTGACTGTCATCAAGCTTGATAATGGAGAATATGAAATAGAATATATTTTTGAAGCCGAAGGAAAAATATTTAAAGGCCACTACAAAGGAAATCTGTCATTTGTAGATAATTGGTCTTAATATTTAACAGTCGCTATTTTACTAATCAATAAATTTGCAATGCTGAAACAGAATACCATTATTGAACAATAAACGCGGTTATAAAATCTTTCAATACGAGGACTTGCCAATAAAAATAAAAAGACTACTTTTGCAAACATTTTAATTTTAAAACAATAATTTATGAACCAGTACGAAGCTGTTTTCATTTTGAATCCCGTTTTATCTGAAGAACAGATAAAGGAAACAGTAAAAAAGTTTGAAGACTACTTGACTTCAGAAGGTGCCGAAATGGTGCACAAAGAAGATTGGGGGCTTAAAAAATTAGCTTACCCGATTGAGAACAAAAAAAGTGGATTTTACCACTTGATGGAATTTAGAGTAAATCCTACAGCCATCGACACTATGGAATTAATGATGAGACAAGACGAGCGCGTGATGCGTTTCCTAACTGTCAAGTTAGACAAATACGCCATAGAGTGGGCAAGAGAAAGAGTAAAAAGAAGCAATCAAAAAGCATAAATTATGTCTAAAATAGAAGAACAATCCAAAGAGAAAAACGAAGGGGAAATCAGGTATTTGACCCCTCTTGATATAGAAACTAAAAGTAAAAAACGCTATTGCAGATTTAAAAGAGCTGGCATAAAATATGTTGACTACAAAAACTCTGATTTTTTGCTAGAATTTGTAAACGAGCAAGGCAAAATTTTGCCAAGACGATTAACTGGTACATCTTTAAAATACCAGAGAAAAGTTGCTCAGGCTGTAAAAAGAGCAAGACACTTAGCATTAATGCCATATGTTGGCGATTTACTTAAATAAAAAACTACTCACATGGAATTGATATTAAAAAAAGATGTTGATAATTTAGGTTTTGCTGACGATGTAGTAACTGTAAAAAATGGATATGGCCGTAACTTCCTTATTCCACAAGGTTATGCCATTCTTGCCACAGATTCAGCAAAAAAAGTATTGGCTGAAAACCTTAGACAACGAGCACATAAAGAAGCTCAAGCCGTAAACGATGCAAAAGAAGAAGCTTCAAAATTGGATGCTTTAGAATTAAAAATTCCTGCAAAAGCTGGTGCTGCAGACAAACTATTTGGAAGTATCTCCAATGCAGATTTAGCAGATGCCCTAGCTGGAAAAGGAGTTGAAATAGACAAAAAATTCATTTCGATACTTGGTGGAAATATTAAAAGATTAGGTCAATACCAAGCTAAAATAAGATTTCACAGAGAAGTGATATCTAATTTCAGTTTTGACGTTATCGCCGAAGCTTAAATTACACATCATATAACATATTAAAACCCGCCAATAGCGGGTTTTTTTGATTTTAAAAAATAACAAAGGCCATAGGCAATTATATTCTTATTTTATTGTTAACATAAAATAACTAAATAACTTAAATTATATTATTAAGTTTACCAAATTCTAAAAACACGAAACTAGCAATCAAAAATACGACAGAAATAGATCGGCTAAAAGCGCTCAGAGCCCTTGACATTCTTGACACTCAACCAGAGAAAGAGTACGATGAGCTTACATCGCTTGCGGCCTATATTTGCAATACGCCAGTATCTCTCATAAGCCTTGTTGACGAAGACAGACAGTGGTTTAAATCCAAAATAGGTATACAGTCCTCCCAAACAAATCGAAATCATTCCTTTTGTTCTCACGCCATTGAAAGCTCTTCCAGTATTTATGAAATTGAAGATGCTTCGAAGCACCCGATATTCAAAGACAATCCACATGTCGTTGACAAAGGCCTTAGATTTTATGCTGGAGCGCCTTTAGCACTAGAAAGCGGTCATGTTCTCGGTACTATTTGCGTAATTGACTTTATACCAAAAAAACTTACTGAAGAACAGAAAAAAGCCTTAAAAAACCTTGCCAATCAAGTGGTTAAATTGTTAGAACTAAGATTTAAGCATAAAAATTTGATTGAAACTCAAAAACATCTTAAAGAAAAAAATGTGCAACTGCGCAATTTCGCAGGTGTCGTTTCTCATGATATGAAAATGCCTTTGGCCAATATCATAGTAACGATAGACCTATTAAAAAATAAGTATAAAGACAATCTTGATGATGCTGGTTTTCAATACTTAAACAACTTGAAGCAATCTGCTTTTAAAATGAGCGATTACATCAGCAACATCTTGATGCACTACGAAAGTGACAATCTTACTCAAACCGAATTGAAAGAGTATGTAGATGTTCATGAGTTACTCGAAAACATTATCGAATTAATTGATGTACATGACAATTGTGACATCAATCTTCCTGAAACAAATAAAATTATCCATTGTAACAAAGTAGCGCTTGAACAAATCTTCCTTAATCTAATAGGTAATAGCCTAAAATACAACGACAAGGAAAGCATCATCGTCGATTTGGATTTTTTCGAAAGCGATACGCACTACTTCTTTAGCGTAAAAGACAATGGGATTGGGATAGAAAAAGATAAGCAAAAAGAAATTTTCAAATTATTCACCACCGTTGCAGAACAAGACAGAAAAGGTCAAAAAGGTAATGGAATCGGGTTATCTACGGTAAAAAAACTCATAAACAACTTGGGAGGCAAAATCAAGGTCGACTCGGAGAAAGGAATATTTACAAAGTTTACATTTAGCATCGAAAAATAAGCTAAAGTATTCCCTAAACGATAAGCACTGTATTATATTTGTTTTGTTTTAAAAAATAATATGAGGTTTATTCATCCTGAAATTCTTTATGCCTTATTTGCCTTAATCATTCCCATTGTTGTTCATCTATTTCAACTAAGGCGATTCAAAACGGAGGATTTCACCAATGTTGCTTTACTTCAAAAACTCGTAATTTCATCAAGAAAAAGTTCTCAACTTAAAAAATGGCTTACGCTATTGACAAGATTACTCTTATTATCTTGCGTCATACTTGCTTTTGCACAGCCGTATTTCCCAAACGAAGTAGAGCGTGAAGACGAAAAAGAGCTCAGTATTTTTTTAGACAACTCCTACAGCATGTCTTTAAAGGGCGAAAAAGGAGAACTGTTTCTTAGAGCAAAAGAAGACCTTTTGGAATATTTGCCAGAAAACGAAAAATTCCATTTATCAACGCACTCTGACAACTATCGAGATTTGACCAAAAAAGAACTAAAATCAATTATATTCGATTTAGGATATACTTCAAACTCATTAGATTTCAATAGTTTGCAAACAAAAAGCATCAGTAGTTTTCAGACAAATGTTTCGACTAAAAAAAATGTTGTAGTGCTTTCTGATTTTCAGAATTCGCAAATTCAAAATAAAGTAGATAGTCTTCAGAATGTTGATTTTCATTACATTAAATACAATCCCGTAAATACTTTTAATTTTAGCATTGATACACTTTTTGTAAAAAACTCAAACAATGGAAAGCAATTGGTTTTTAATGTAAAATCTTCAAATCCAACAAATTCTTCCTTGCCAATTTCAATTTTTGACGATAACAAATTACTAGGTAAACTGACGTTAAAGTTTGAAAATGAAAAAGAGAAGACCTATGAATTTAATATTGCTGACGGCGAAATTAAAAATGGAAAAATCGTAATTGAAGATTCGGGATTACACTATGACAATACCTTTTACTTTAGCATTTCTAATCCCGAACCTGTAAATATTCTCATCATTTCCAAAAGCTATTCCGAGTATTTTGATCGGATTTACAAAAGCGACAAGTTTAATTACAAACAAGTCTTGGTGAAAAATCTGGAATACACCGACATATCGAGCAATGCTGTGATTCTATTAAATGAACTTGACGAAATACCTGATGCGCTAAGTGTTAGCATCGAAAATGCATATAAAGCCGATAAAGTTATCGGTATTATTCCGAGTGAAAATTCAAATATTATGGGTTACAATAGGATTTTCAAGACACTTGATTTAAACAGATATAACTCAAAAATCGATCAAGAAATCAAACTTACAAATATTAATTTTAGTCATCCATTATTCGAGAATGTGTTTACCGACAAAGTCGAAAATTTTGATTACCCAACATTTGACAGCTATTTTGAAAGCACATCGAACAATAAGGCATTGTCCTTTAGCAATGGGTTCTCTTTTTTAGAATTAAATGGAAAATCATTCAGATTTAATGCGCCCATTGAAAATAATTCTAATTTTAAACAATCGCCTTTAATTGTTGTAAGCTTTTATAATTTAGCCTTGCAAGCGCAAACGAGTCGGAATCTGTTTTTCACCACTGGACAGAACCAAACAATTTCTATAAAAACCACATTGAAAAATGATGAAGTTTTAAAAATTGAAAAAAACAACGACGTTTACATTCCAAGGCAACAGCCATCAGGAGAGAATGTGAATTTAACACTGATCGATTTTCCAAGTCTTGCCGGACATTATGTTGTGAAAAATTCTGAAAATGATACTTTGCAACATTTGGCTTACAATTATGACAGAACAGAAAGTCTGTTGGAGTATCAAAATATGGATAATAAGACTTATGCTAAGGTCTATAATAATTTCAATGATTTTTCTGAATACTTCAATAGCAACTATAAAATAAATTCCAAATGGCAATGGTTTATTGCCTTTGCCTTGATGTTTATGATTATTGAGTTACTTTTGCTAAGATTTATAAAATAACCTTCTATGAATTTGCTTATAAAATCTGCCACAATAGTAGATAAAAACAGCGCCTTACATTTTCAAAAAAAAGATATTTTAGTCGAAAATGGAGTTATAACATCCATAAGCAACCATATTGAAAACAATGATTATCAAGTTATAGATTTGCCCAACCTTCATCTATCGCGAGGATGGTTTGACTCTTGTGTGAGTTTTGGCGAACCTGGATTTGAAGAAAGAGAAACACTTAAAAACGGCTTAGACACTTGTAAAAAAAGCGGTTTTACAAGTGTGATTTCTACGCCAAATACAAATCCTGTAGCCGATCAGTCGACTATAATAGAGTACATTAAAAATTATTCTAATCTTCACATTGTCGATGTACATCCAATGGGAGCCTTGACTGAAAACTCAGATTCTCAACATATTGCAGAATTATACGACATGCAATCCAAAGGCGCAGTAGTCTTTGGAGATTACAAAAAGTGTGTTGCAGATGCCAACCTTTTTAAAATTGCATTGCAATATGCCAAAACCATAGATGCAATTATACAAGTTTATCCGAATGATAAAAATTTAAGCCAAGATGCTCAAATGCATGAAGGCATCATAAGCACAAGTCTTGGACTAAAAGGCTTGCCAAAAATGGCCGAAATCATTCAATTGCAAAAAGATATTGAACTTCTAAAATACACAAAATCTAAGTTGCACATTTGTCATATCTCTACAGCCGAATCTGTTGACATTATTAAAACTGCCAAACAAGAAGGATTAGACATTTCTTGTAGCGTACCATTAGCGAATTTAGTTTACACTGACGAAAAATTAACTGGATTCGACAGCAAGTTTAAAGTCTTGCCTCCATTACGCGAACAGCAAGATATTGATGCCCTTCGAATAGGATTGTCTGATGGAACAATAGATATGGTAACAACAGACCATAATCCACTTAACATAGAGCTTAAGAAAACCGAATTCGAAAATGCAGAATTTGGCAGTATTGGTCTAGAGTCTGCTTTTGGTATTCTCAATTCCATATTCAGTTTAGAAGACAGTATTGAATTTTTGACAAAAGGAAAGAGCAGATTCAATATAAAAGACCATAAAATTGAAGAAAATGAAAGGGCAAATTTCACACTTTTTAACCCTGATGTGGAATGGATTTTTGAAGAAAATGACATCCAATCGAAATCTAAAAATGCCATATTTTTAGGCGAAAAACATGTTGGCAAAGTATATGGTATTGTAAATAACACTAATTTTTATGTCTCAGAATAATTCTATACCGGGAAAGTCTTCAGCTATAATCAGCTATCTGCTTTTTTTTCTAGGATCGATTATCGCTATTTTTATGAATATGGAAGATCGCCACGATTTTGCTAGATTTCATATCAGACAATCGTTTGGGTTACATTTCATTTTTATAGCACTTGCACCGCTATCGACAGGGTTTGATAACTGGATGATTAGTTTTAGCCTCTATGTTTTTTATTCTATTTTATGGCTTTATGGATTTATTGGCGCTATTTCAGGCAAAAAACAGATGATTCCGATATTGGGTTCTTTATTTCAAAAATTATTTAAAGTATTATAAATGACAACCGCCTCATTAAGTCTTGAACACAACTTAAGACCGTCTTCTCTTTCCGAAAAAGCACCTTTGATTTTAATGCTTCATGGCTATGGAAGTGACGAAAATGATTTGTTTTCTTTTGCAAGTTATTTACCTGAAAAATATACCATAGTTTCGGCAAAAGCACCTTATAAACTTCAACCGTATGGAAATGCTTGGTATGCGATAAATTTTGATGCCAATCAAAACAAATTCAGTGATGTTGAGCAGGCCATTTCCTCAAGAGACAAAATAAAAGGTTTTATTGTAGAAGTTATATCCGCCTACAATATAAACGAACAGGAAGTTACTTTGCTTGGATTTAGCCAAGGCACAATTTTGAGTTTTGCCACAGCATTAACTTATCCACATTTAATCAAAAATGTCGTAGGTCTGAGCGGATATATAGATAAAAACATGATTGAATTTCAATCTAAAAAAGACTATAGCAACCTGAATATTTACACTTCGCACGGTACAATGGATCAGGTTATACCTGTAAGTTGGGCACAAAAAACACCCAATGTTTTCAACGATTTAGAAATTCCATGCGATTATCATGAATTCCCTTCGGCACATGGCGTAAGTCAAGAAAACTTTATATCGTTCTTAGAGTGGTTAAAGCAGCACTAAGTCAATCCTTGACATTAAACATTTTGTAAATAACTATGACGTGCGGAAAAGTAATAGCCGCAATGAAAGAAAATAAAAGCGCTTCGAATACTTTATAATCTTTAAACAGAAATAATAAAGCCATCAACCCAATAATTGAAGCCAACCAATAAACAAAAGCTTTCTTAATATACTCGGTAATAGTATCTCGATTAACCTTTCCATATAAATATGTAATTTGATCGTTTAAAGATGGTATGCTGTGCCACAATACAAAGTAAACGGCAAAAGACCAAATAAGACCTGAGACTTTGAAAACAATTGCCAAAACCAAGATATATAACATTTGTTCACTTAGTTGAATTTTAAACAATTTGTTATTAGTTAATAGATAAAGACTTAAGATCACCATCAAAACTCCAGATATAGTAAGCAATAGCCACATCCTTGATAGGTCTATATAATAATTGCATATGCTCTCAATTATTCTTTCCACTTCCTCCAAGTGAAAGTAAAAGATTAAACAAAAAATAAAACAGCCATATATAAGTTCGAACAGCACTTTAATATATCTATTTGAATACACCAAAATGCTATTCCAATGTTGTTCACCAAAATGATAAGCACTTATAATTACAAAAAGTAAAAGCGCTAAAACAGGAACAAAAACAAATAAGGTGGCAGACACCAACACAATCGTTAAATAAAAACTAATCACAAATACTAACTTCTTATTTTTCAGTTGTTTAAAAGATTTATTTATAATTACGATATCGTTTGCGCCATGCAAAACTCCAAACGTTAATATTATCAAAAAGCCTAGCAAATACATGCTTTCAGAGGGCAAATAGTGATTTATCAATAAACTCAACAAGCTTAAGACAACAGAATAATTGTATAATTTCATATAATAATTGAATAGAATTTAAAATTAATCAAAAATAATTGAATAGTACATAATTCTGTTTAACTAATTATTACTTTTACTTCAACAAATATTAAACACTAAATTTATGAGAACATTATTTTTTCTTGGTGACGTTGTTTCCAAAATGGCAAATGACGATTACGTTGGCTTCACTTTCTTTGTAGGAAGTATGGCTATGATGGCTGCTTCAGCCTTTTTCTTTTTATCGTTAAGTCAATTCGATAAGAAATGGAGAACTTCAGTCTTAGTTTCTGGTTTAATTACTTTTATCGCAGCAGTGCATTATTTTTACATGAGAGACTACTGGGATGCTGTAAAGGAATCTCCAACATTCTTTCGATATGTAGACTGGGTACTTACAGTGCCATTAATGTGTGTTGAATTCTTCTTAATACTTAGAGTTGCTGGTGCAAAAGCAAGTTTAATGTGGAAATTAATCTTCTGGTCTGTAGTTATGCTAGTGACAGGATATTTTGGAGAAGCTGTAACACCAGACGCTTCTTGGCAATGGGGTCTTGCTTCAGGTATTGCTTACTTTGTTATTGTTTACATGATATGGTTCGGAGAAGCAAAACAATTGGCGGTATCCGCTGGCGGAGATGTACTAAAAGCACACAACATTTTATGTTGGTTTGTACTTGTTGGATGGGCTATCTATCCTGTAGGTTATATTCTTGGAACACCAGGAGGATTATTCGGTTATAACTTTGGAGTAGACGCTTCTTTCATGGACGTTGTCTACAACATCGGTGATGCCGTCAACAAAATTGGATTTGGTTTAGTAGTATATAGCTTAGCGGTTAAGTCTACCAACTAATATTACGATTATTGATTTTTTTGGAAAGCTTCAAGTTTAACTTGAAGCTTTTCTATTTCTCTATCTTTTTCTATAAGTTTCTTTTCGGCATTAACATAGATAAAAATGCTAAGCAAAAGCGTAAAAAAGAACAAGTACATAAATATTTTCTCTCTCATGTTTGATATTTGATTCAAAAATATAAAGTAAAACCATTTTAAGTATTCACAAATAAAGCAAATCCTTAAATTTGTGATTTTTAATTTAGAACAAATGTTTGATAATTTAAGCGATAAACTAGACAGTGCCTTACATTTATTAAAAGGTCATGGACAAATTACGGAGATTAATGTTGCGGAAACTCTTAAAGAAGTAAGGAGAGCACTTGTTGATGCCGATGTAAATTACAAAATTGCAAAGAGCTTTACAGATACTGTTAAGACAAAAGCCCTAGGACAAAATGTACTTAAAACTCTAAAGCCAGGAGAGTTGATGGTCAAAATCGTTAAAGACGAATTGACCGAACTTATGGGTGGCGATGCCGCTGGAGTAGATCTTTCTGGAAACCCTAGTATCATATTGATGTCTGGTTTGCAAGGTAGTGGTAAAACTACGTTTTCTGGTAAACTAGCAAATTATCTAAAAAAGAAAAAATCTAAGAAACCATTATTGGTTGCTGGAGACGTATACAGACCTGCGGCGATCGACCAACTTCATGTAGTTGGGGAGCAAATCGAAGTAGATGTTTTTTCCGACAAAGAAGAAAAAAATCCTGTTCTCATTGCAGAACGTGCTATTGCTCATGCTAAAGAAAACGGTCACAATGTCGTCATTATAGATACTGCGGGTCGATTGGCCATAGATGAAGTATTGATGAAAGAGATTTCTAGCATAAGAAGTGCTGTAAAACCTCAAGAAATCCTTTTTGTTGTCGATGCCATGACTGGACAAGATGCGGTGAATACAGCAAAAGCATTTAACGATGTTCTTGATTTTGACGGTGTTGTACTTACAAAATTAGACGGTGACACCAGAGGTGGTGCTGCCATTTCCATAAAATCTGTCGTAGACAAACCTCTCAAATTTATCGGTACTGGCGAGAAAATGGATGCCATAGACATGTTCTATCCATCGCGTATGGCGGACAGAATTCTCGGCATGGGTGACGTTGTTTCTCTTGTAGAACGAGCTCAGGAACAATACGACGAGGAAGAAGCACGCAAAATGCAGAAGAAAATTGCCAAAGACAAATTTGGTTTTGACGACTTTCTAAAGCAAATTCAGCAGGTCAAAAAAATGGGAAATATTAAAGACCTTATGGGTATGATTCCTGGTGCTGGAAAAATGCTAAAAAATGTTGATATCGATGATGATGCCTTTAAAGGAATTGAAGCCATCATTAATTCTATGACACCTAAAGAAAGAGAAAATCCCAAACTTTTTAATGCAAGTAGAAAACGCCGTGTTGCAAAAGGCTCGGGCACAAGCGTCCAAGAGGTCAACCAGCTATTAAAACAATTTGCACAAATGAGTAAAATGATGAAAATGATGCAAGGTGGCGGAAGAGGAAAACTAATGCAGATGATGAATAACATGAGATAATTCAGTCGCTGGCTTTTAGTCTTTAGCCATTAGTTTAATGTATGGCCTAAAGACTTAATTCTGATGACTATTTGTTCCACACTAATTACTACCGAATAAAGACTAATAACAGAAAAAATGATACTACTCGATGGCAAAAAGACAAGTCAGGATATAAAAAACGAAATAAAGGCTAAAGTTGATGTGATGAAAGCCAAAGGTGAAAAAGTCCCACATCTCGCAGCTATCTTGGTTGGAAATGATGGCGCGAGCCTCACTTATGTTGGTAGTAAAGTAAAAGCTTGTCAACAAGTCGGGTTCGAATCTACACTGATTAAAATGCCTAGCACGACAAGCGAGTTAGAGCTTCTTTCAAAAATCACAGAACTTAACGAAAATAATGACATTGATGGTTATATTGTTCAGTTGCCCTTACCTAAACAAATTAACACCAGAAGGGTACTGATGCAAGTAAATCCAGACAAAGATGTAGATGGGTTTCATCCTACTAACTTTGGAAAAATGGCGCTTGACATGTCTAGTTTTATTCCAGCAACACCTTTCGGTATATTGGAACTCATAGAACGTTATGGCGTTGAGACAGATGGAAAACATACCGTCATAATTGGTCGCAGCCATATTGTAGGAAGACCGATGAGTATTCTTATGGGCAGGAAAGGGTTTCCAGGAAACTCCACTGTTACACTTACCCATAGCCACACAAAAAACATTACTCAAATTACTTCGCAAGCAGATATCATCATTTCTGCATTAGGCGTTCCAAATTACCTCAAAGCTGAAATGGTCAAAGACGATGCTGTGGTTATAGATGTAGGTATTACACGAGTACCAGATGAGACTAGACCAAGAGGTTATCGTATTACAGGAGATGTGGATTTCGAAAATGTATCCAAAAAGTGCTCTTTTATCACCCCAGTTCCAGGAGGTGTTGGACCAATGACCATTGCTATGTTACTTAAAAACACGCTTTTGGCTAGGGAACAGCATAAAAACAAAACATACTAAATTTTTAAACATAACCTTTATCACGAAGAGAAGAAGGAAAAGAATAGCTGCTGTTACAACTAAATATCAATCTACAGATGCAACATCTTGAAATTGAGACGATTTCCACATTTTATAATCTTCAACATCTTTTTCTACTAAATTAGACAAGGCCATAAACACACTTAAATCGTCCACAAATCCAATAAATGGAAGAACATCAGGGACAATATCAAATGGATTAATAATGTATAAAAGCGCAAATGTTATTGCAGCAATCGATCGCCAAGGAATCGTGTTGTAACTGCCATTTTTATAGTTTTGAACAATTTCTAGAAGTAATTTAGCCTTATCTTTTTGTTTGGCAAAAACACTAAGACTTAATAATTTACGGAGTTTAGTTTTCTTTTTATTAAGTCGATTAATGTCGTCTTCATCTATTCCTTTCGACTGGTCTTCAATATAGTCTTTGTCAATTTTCATTATAGAGTTATTTACCATCAGATTTAGAAACATCATTTTCTAAAGGAATACTTTCATCGTCTTTAGCTTCATCTGATATATCTTTAGTATCTTGCTCTATACTATTTGTTACAAGATCTTCAACATTATCATCTCCAAACTCTTTGTTATAAAGACTGACAATCAACAAAAACAAAGAAACGAGCAATGGACCAAAAATTAGACCAATAAAACCAAATACTGGAATACCTACAATAACACCAACCAACGTTATTAATGGGTGTTCATCTGCCATTCGTTTGAGTACCAAAAGACGAATCAAATTGTCACTAGAACCAACCACCACTACACCATATATTAAAATACCAATAGCTTCAAAAGTCATACCTTGTGAAAGGAGTATGATGACCACAGGCAGAATCCCTATGGCGGTTCCAACAAAAGGTATTACGGAACCAACTGCCGTTATGACAAACCAAAAGAATGGATCTGGCACATTAAAAATCCAAAAACCAATTAATGCTATAATCCCTTGAAATAAAGCCACTAATGGAATTCCGACAGCATTGGCTGTCACTTTCTTCTTAGCTTCGACACTTATTATTTTCAAATTACTTTTACCAATAGGAATAAAGTCTTTTAAAGAAGCCATCATCTGCTTCTCGCCAGTAAGCATAAAGTATAAAAGAAAATACATGATACTTAAAGAAATAAATGCATCGAAAGTTCCTAACGCTAAATTCTGGGCATTTTTGGATATAAAAACTGCAATGCTTGAAGTGTCAATTTCATCGGCAATATTGAAATCGATGTACTGCTCCAAATCTGCTATTTGAACTTTAGCTGCAGCTAAAAATGCTTCTGAATTCTTTACAGCCTCTCCTATTTTTGAGGTTAACATGATGATAACACCTGCTAATGGGATGACTATAATAAAGAAAGAAAGCACTAATATTAATGTTGCTGATAGTCCTTTTGGAAAACCCCAAGACGAAAATCTCTTCATTGTTCCACGGAAAATGACAAATAACGTAATGGCACCTAAAATTCCTGAAAGGTAAGTTTTCAAGTTATCATATATTACCAATCCAATAATAACAATAACTGCAAGAAGAAAAACTTGCCTTATAACTTTTTGAGAAATAGCACCTTTCATGTTTAACTCTTAAATATTTGCTCTGTGTCTTTGAAAGCTTTGAACTCTAAGGCATTTCCTGAAGGATCGTAAAAGAACATTGTCGCTTGTTCTCCTACTTTACCTTCAAATCGAATGTAAGGCTCTATCTCGAATTGAATGCCATAGGACTTCATTCGTTCAGAAAACCTCCAAAATTGTTCCCATTCTAATACCGCTCCAAAATGAGGCACGGGCACATCTTGCTTATCCACCGAATTAAAATGATTTTGAGGCAAATAATCATCCACTTGATGTATGACAAATTGATGTCCAAAAAAATTAAAATCTACCCATTTCTGGCTACTTCTCCCCACTTCCAAACCCAAAATCTCATGGTAAAAATGCCTAGATTCCGCTAAATCTTTTACCGGAACTGCTAAGTGGAAAATTGGTTTAAACATTTGAATGATTTTATGATAAAAGTAACCCTATTGCATTTTAAGTGATTGAATACACCTTATAGTTCAAAATGGTATTAATTTTAAGTTATACGATTTCAAAAAGAATTGAAAATCAATTTTAAACTCTAACTTCTTGGTTTAGAATCAAATCGACATAAAGATTTATCTTGTCTTTTAATTCTCTTCTTGGAACGATAAAATCTAAGAAACCATGTTCTTGTACAAATTCTGCAGTTTGAAATCCTTCAGGCAAATCTTTTCCTGTAGTATCTTTAACAACTCTTGGACCAGCAAAACCAATTAAAGCTCCAGGCTCAGCAATGTTTATATCGCCCAACATGGCGAAAGATGCTGTTGTTCCGCCTGTTGTTGGATCTGTACATAACGAAATGTATGGGATTTTTGCCTTAGACAACAGACTTAACTTTCCTGAAGTTTTAGCCAGTTGCATTAGAGATAAACCTGCTTCCATCATTCTTGCTCCACCTGATTTTGAAATAATAACTAGTGGTATTTTATTTCTAATCGCATAATCTATGGACCTTGCAATTTTCTCTCCCATCACAGATCCCATAGAACCTCCAATAAATTTAAAGTCCATTGCACAAACAATTATTTTTTTTCCTTTAGATTCTCCAACCGCTGTTCTTATGGCATCTTTTAATCCTGTTTTGGTTTGTGCTTGCTTTAATCGATCAACATATTTTTTGGAGTCCTCAAATTTAAGTGGATCTTTAGACGAGAGATTTTTGTACAACTCTTTATAATTGTCATCATCGAAAATAATTTCAAAATACTCTTTGCTTCCAATCCTTACATGGTAACCATCTTCTGGACTAACATAAAAATTTTTCGTCAATTGATCAGAATCGACTATTTTACCAGTAGGCGATTTATACCACAAGCCTTTTGGAACGTCTTTTTTTTCCTCCGTTGGTGTCTGTATTCCTTTCTTTTTTCTTCTAAACCAAGCCATTATTTAATTTTAAGCATTAATTATCCTACACTTAGCAATTAGCAATAAGCTAAGATATAAAATATTTAAAACCGTGTTTGAGATTTTAAAAATTTAACTTTTAAAAACTACAAAACATTTACATTGTTAAGGTCTTCAAAAGCTTGTTTAAGTCGTTCTACAAAAGTAACTTCTGCTTCTCTTAACCATTTTCTAGGGTCGTAGTGCTTTTTGTTAGGAACGTCATCACCTTCTGGATTGCCAATTTGAGTTTTTAGGTAATCTGCCTTAGAGGTCATATAGTCTCTGATTCCTGCCATAAATGCAAATTGAAGATCGGTATCGATATTCATTTTTACAACGCCATATCCAATAGCTTCTCTGATTTCTTCGACTGTAGAACCGCTACCGCCATGGAATACAAAATCGATATGATTATGCTCTACACCATATTTTTCAGTCACATACTCTTGAGAATTTTTTAATATTTTTGGAGTAAGCTTTACATTACCTGGCTTATAAACACCATGTACATTTCCAAAAGCTGCAGCAATGGTAAATTGATCACTCACTTTGCTTAATTCCTCATAAGCATAAGCAACTTCCTCCGGTTGAGTATAAAGTTTAGATGCATCGACATCTGTGTTGTCAACACCGTCTTCTTCACCACCTGTAACACCTAATTCGATTTCTAGAGTCATGTCCATTTTGCTCATTCGGGCAAGGTATTGCTTACAGATTTCAATATTTTCTTCAATTGGCTCTTCTGATAAATCTATCATATGAGAACTGAATAAAGGTTTCCCATGAATTTTGTAAAACTTTTCGCCTTCATCCAAAAGTCCATCTATCCATGGTAAAAGTTTTTTTGCGCAGTGGTCTGTATGCAAAATAACTGTTGCTCCGTAAGCCTCAGCAATATCGTGAACATGTTTTGCTCCGGTTGCAGCACCAAGAACTGCTGCTCTTTGGTTTTCGTTGGATAAGCCTTTACCTGCATTAAATTGTGCTCCTCCATTAGAGAACTGAACAATTACTGGCGAGTTTAAGGCTGCTGCAGTTTCTAAAACTCCATTTATAGTATTACTTCCAACAACATTTACGCCTGGCAAAGCGTAACCGTTTGCTTTGGCGTGGTTGAATATTTCTTGAACTTGTCTTCCTGTGGCAACTCCTGGTTTGATGTTATGACTCATAGCTGAATTATTTTAAATTTTGAATGTGTAAAATTAAGAATATTTTAAAGATTTGAATAACACTATTTAGATTAAAATCAAATTGATAATTGAGCATAATCATATTAAAGCATATTCCGTCATTAAAATTTTATAACGATTTATAATTGGTGGAAAAAAGCTATACTTTAACTAAAAAAATTAATCAAAATAGCTGAAACTTTGTCCATGTTTAATCTCCAATAATGTATTGTAAATTAAATCTATTACTCCATTGACATCATCTTGATGCACCATTTCGACTGTCGTATGCATATAACGTAAGGGCAGCGAAATCAAGGCAGAAGCTACACCTCCATTGCTGTATGCAAATGCATCTGTGTCCGTTCCTGTTATTCTGCTGGACGCTAGACGCTGAAATGCAATATCATGCTTCTCTGCCGTTGCAATCAACAATTCACGCAAGTTGTTTTGAACCGCTGGCGCATAACTTATTACCGGTCCAGCCCCAATTTTAGTATGCCCTTCTTTCTTTTTATTTATCATTGGAGTCGTTGTGTCATGGCACACATCTGTTACAATAGCCACATTTGGCTTAATGGTTTGTGTGATCATTTCAGCGCCACGTAAGCCTATTTCTTCTTGTACAGAATTGGTAATGTAAAGCCCGAATGGCAATTCAATATTGTTTTCTTTCAGCTTTTTTGCCACTTCTGCAATCATAAACCCACCTATTCGATTATCTAAAGCTCTACAAACAAATTTATTTTCGTTTAAGACAAAAAATTCATCAGGATATGTAATCACGCAACCCACATGAACGCCGAGCTTCTCTACGTCTTCCTTTGTAGAACAACCTACATCGATGCAAATGTTATCCAACTGTGGTGATTGTTCTTTGGCTCTGTCTCTTGTATGAATTGCTGGCCAGCCGAAAACGCCTTGTACAATTCCATTTTTGGTATGAATATTCACGCGCTTGGAAGCCGCAATTTGATGGTCGCTACCACCATTTCTAATGACATATATTAAGCCGTCATCTGTAATATAATTCACATACCATGAGATTTCATCTGCATGACCTTCTATAACTACTTTATAATCAGATTCTGGGTTGATGACTCCTACTGCAGTGCCGTAAATATCTGTAATAAAATCGTCGACATAAGGCTTTAAATACTCCATCCATATTTTCTGTCCTTTAGATTCATAACCTGTCGGTGAGGCATTGTTCAGATAGTTTTCTAAAAATGCCATTGAATTTTTGTCCATAGTATTATTGTTTTAGAAAAGCTAAATTAGCACAAAAAAACATCAAAAGATTAGCTTCATACGTATTTTTGGAATAATTTTTGGTAGTAGAAGAGTCATGAAAAAAGAATTTCTCTTGTCGGCTTTTGTACTCCTTTTAAGTGTGAAAGGTATTGGTCAAAATCAGCAGAATAAGCCTATACAGAAAATCAAAAAAGAAACGCCTAAAAAAATGATGCTTATTGAACACGACAGTGTTATAGTGAGCGAAATAGAACTTGACGAAGTCATTGTATTACAAAAACTTAGATTCAAAAACAAAAAGGATTTAAGAAAATACCTTATTTTAAAGAGAAAAACCAAAAAGGTCTGGCCTTATGCTGTCTTAGCTGCTGAACGTTTAGAAAAACTAAACGAAAGACTTGAGCAGTTAGACTCCCAAAGAAAGAAAAAAAAATATACCAAAAAGATTCAAAAATATATTGAAGGCGAGTTCACAGACAAACTTAAAAAAATGACTAGAACCGAAGGTCAAATTCTGGTCAAACTAATGTATAGGCAAACAGGCATGACCACTTTCGATTTGGTAAAAGATTTAAGAAGTGGCTGGAAAGCGTTTTGGTATAATGCTACTGCAAATATGTTTGACATTTCGCTTAAAGAAAAGTACGATCCTTATAATGTGGAAGAAGACTATCTTATCGAAGATATTTTGCTAAGAGCTTTTAAAGACAATGCGCTGAAAAAACAAAAATCGGCCATTGAGATAGATTATTTGGACCTCGTAGAGCACTGGCTAAACCATAAACCTAAAGAAATAGCAACTAAGTCTTAGGCTTGACGCTCCATGTAAACACAAACTTGGATACAACAACGCCGTCTTGATTTTTAGCTATGACATGCATGTCCAGAGTTTTACCTGTATTTTCGGAAATACTGGATTTTATGACATCCGAAATCAACTTGCCATCTTCACAAAAGAAATGTATTCTTCCTGTAGCTTTTTTGTAATATTCCGAACTGGTCTTTACCACCAACATCGATACTTTTGTATTACTTTCTTTAATGCTCTTCATCACTAGAGCGCCTGTGCTTAATTCCGCTGCCATGTTCTGTACGGCAAAATACATGCTATTAAATGGATTTTGATTTATCCACCTGTGCTTAACGGATACGTTACATTCTGTATGGGAAATAGACTTCAACCGAACACCGCAAAACCATGCTGAAGGAAGTTTTAACAGTAAAAAAGTATTGATACTCGACGGAGATATTTTCATTTTAAATTTTTTACAAAACTAGCATTATTACGATGATAATCAAACTTTTAACTTCATATTAAAGCTGAAATAATTGGACAATCACAAAACCTTGAAGTGTTAATTATTTGTTAATTTATACTACTATGCATAACAAAGTACATTTTAATAGACATATCTTTGTACTAGATATTACTATATCAACTATGAAAACGAAAAAATTGAACAATGAATTTAGAAAATACTAAAGCACAAATGCGAAAAGGCATCTTGGAATATTGCATTCTTTCTATATTAGAAAAAAGAGATGCTTATGTTGCTGAGATTCTAGAAGAGTTGAAAAACGCTAAGCTGATTGTTGTCGAAGGCACCATTTATCCTTTACTTACTAGGCTTAAAAATTCAAATCTACTAGAGTATCGCTGGGAAGAATCAACTGGTGGGCCACCAAGAAAATACTATAAACTAACGCCAGCTGGAAACGACTTTTTAATTGAACTTACAAAATCTTGGAGCGAATTAAAATTAGCTGTAAAAACCATATCTACCAAAAATTAGTAAAATGAACAAGACACTAGACATAAATATTGCTAATCAGATATTTCATATCGACGAAAACGCATACATGATACTTAAAAACTATCTAGATGCCATTAAAAGATCCCTCGCCAACGAGCTTAGCCGAGAGGAAATTATTCAAGATATTGAAGCAAGAATAGCAGAATTGTTTATCGAACGAATGATCTCTGACAAACAAGTTATATCGGTTGAAGATGTAAATGCTGTCATAAACGTGATGGGACAACCTGAAGATTATCATTTGTCCGATGAGGACGAACCTCAAGAAAAATATCAATACAAAAACGAAAGAAAGCTTTACAGAGACAAAGATGCCTCCTATATAAGTGGTGTAAGTGCTGGATTGGCACACTACGTAAACCTTGACCCGATTTGGGTTAGACTATTGTGGATAATTTTTACCATTTTTTCAACTGGTTGGTTTATAGTTATCTATTTAATTTTATGGATTGTGATACCTGAGGCAAAAACCACTGCAGAAAAGTTAGCCATGAAAGGAGAACCGATAAACCTATCTAACATCGAAAAAAAAATCAAAGAAGGTTACGAAAATGTATCTGAAAAATTTAAAGATGTCGACGTAGAAAAGCATTCTAAAAATGCACAAGACGCTATCTCTAGTTTCTTTGACAGCATTGAAAAAGTGCTCCGAACATTCGGAAAAGTCGTTGTGAAATTCTTTGGAATCATTATCGTTATCTCTTCGGGAATAGGCATCATAGGTCTATTGATTGCGACATTGAGCATAAGCGGATTAGGCTTTTTTACCGATATAAATTATGTTGGATTTGAGTTTGCTCAAATTTTTAGATTCATTAATCCTGTTTTTCCAACTTGGGCAATTGTAACAACAATATTTATTTTTTCTATTGTACCGCTTATTTTATTTTTCATATTAGGGATCAAAATCTTATTCCCCAATACAAGAAATACGTCTGGAGCCTTACTCATTCCACTAATTACATTATGGATACTAAGTATTGTGATGATGATCGTTATAAGTGCAAGTTCTTCTTTTAACGATAGAACTTCTGGAGAAATTGTTGTAACAAAAGAGGTTAATGTTTCGTCTAATGATACACTATACGTTAAAATGAATGGTAATTTGAATTATACGAGTAGTCCATTTGTTCAAAATTTGGAACGAATCACTTACAGCAATGATGACACAAGAGTGCTTTATGATTCTAATGTGGACGTAAAGTTTAACCATACGAGCGAAAACAGAGCATACGTCAGAATATCAAGATTTGCTTACGATTTTGGCGAAGACAATGCCAGAAGTAAGGCAAATGAATTGATCTACGAATATGACATTTCTGATAACCAATTAAGCTTTGATAGTTTCATGCTCACAGAGCCAGAACTTAAAAATAATTCGATTGGAGTCGATATAGACATCTATTTGCCAGAAACAATGACCATCTCGATTGACGAAAATGTTGAAGACTTTTTAGAAAACAGATTTGAAGACTATTCTATAGATAACAAATTTGAAAAACTCTATATTTTTTCTGAAAAC
>JAUIFC010000219.1 GCA_030429455.1 Bacteroidia bacterium
CAACAATTCTTATGCTGAAAATCTTTATTCTTATGTAAATAACATCAATACACACGAAGGAGGAACACATTTGTCAGGGTTTAGACGTGGCTTAACCAGTACGCTAAAAAAATATGCAGATGCTTCTGGTATGTTGGATAAATTGAAGTTTGAAATTACTGGAGACGATTTTAGAGAGGGTTTGACTGCCATCGTTTCTGTAAAAGTTGCCCATCCTCAATTTGAAGGTCAAACCAAAACAAAACTAGGAAATAGAGAAGTGACTTCTGCGGTTTCTCAAGCGGTGTCCGAGATGTTAGAAATCTATTTAGAAGAACATCCAAATGATGCCAAAACTATTGTACAAAAAGTAATTTTAGCAGCTCAAGCCAGACATGCCGCTAAAAAAGCAAGAGAACTTGTACAACGCAAAACGGTCATGAGTGGCGGTGGATTACCTGGTAAATTGTCAGATTGCTCTGAACAAGATCCTGAAAAATGCGAAGTGTTCTTAGTCGAGGGAGATTCGGCAGGTGGAACGGCAAAACAAGGTCGGGATAGGAACTTTCAAGCTATTCTGCCTTTACGTGGAAAAATCCTAAATGTTGAAAAAGCCATGCAACATAAGGTGTTTGAAAATGAGGAAATTAGAAACATCTATACCGCTTTAGGAATAACCATTGGTACAGAAGAAGATCCCAAAGCCTTAAATATATCTAAGTTACGCTATCATAAAATTGTCATCATGTGTGATGCCGATGTCGATGGTAGTCATATTTCAACCTTAATTCTTACCTTCTTCTTTAGATATATGAAAGAATTGATAGAAGCCGGTCATGTTTATATTGCAACACCTCCGTTGTATTTGGTTAAAAAAGGCAGCAGAAAGCGTTACGCCTGGAATGACAAAGAACGAGATGATATTATAGACGAGTACAAATCTGGAGCGAGTGTTCAACGTTATAAAGGTCTTGGTGAAATGAATGCAGACCAACTTTGGGATACAACTATGAATCCAGAATTCAGGATTTTACGCCAAGTGACAATAGACAGTCTGAGTGAAGCAGATCGTATTTTCTCTATGCTAATGGGTGATGAAGTTCCACCACGACGAGAGTTTATTGAGAAGAATGCAGTATATGCAAATATCGATGCGTAAAGGTTTCATAGCATTAATATTTTGTCTATTCACCTATGTTTCGAATGCACAGGATTTTGGTATCATAGAACAAGATATTAGTGATTTGGTGTTGGACCTTACTGGTTTAACGCAATCCTATATCACACCAGCAGTTGAAGGCGTCGCCCATCAGACCACAAACGGTTGGTTTTCTAAGGCCAACATAGACGACCCTTGGAAAATAAATGTCTCATTACAAGCTAACTTACTATTTGTACCACATAAGCAACGATATTTTTTGATTGAAGAAAACAGTTTAAACAATCTCATAATAGTTGGCGAAGATACTTCAGCTTTAAGTCCAACAGGAATCGGGGGAGATAATACGGTTGAACTTGCAGGAAATATTGGTGATGAGACGTTTACATTTACAACGCCAGATGGCATTAACGAATCTAATTTATGGCATGCGCAATTACAAGTAGGTTTAACGCTACCACATCAATCTGAAGTGATCATTAGGTTTGCACCAAGAATTAATGTAGGAGATGCAGAATATCAATCTTACGGAATTGGAATTCATCATAGTTTGTCACAATGGTTTAAAAGTCTAAACGAATCTTCATGGAGTTTTTCAACACTTATTTATTACACCAAGATAGATTTTGCAACAACTTTTGATGAGATTGATTTAATTTTAGGTAATATAAATTTGGGAGAAGCAGATAGTAATGCGTTTGGATTTAACCTCATTGGATCTAAAAGAATAGATAGATTTACCCTTTCTGGAGCTTTAAATATCACTGCAAGCAGTTACGATTATTCAATTGGAGGAGATAATGAAGAACTGTTGCAAATTTTAAATTCGGCTTTAACAAATGTGGATGATAATGTCTCTTTTGCAACAGGAAATTTTTCAGTAAGATACGATTGGGATAAGTTTTCTACATTTACAGCAGTTAGTTTTGGACAATTCCAAAATTTAATTTTAGGATTTAACTATAGGTTTGATACTAATTAATTTTTTTAGTAAATATCTGATATTAAATCTTTTAAATTTATACGATTAAAGCATTTGTTAAGGTTCAAAAATGTTTTTATTGAAGTCATATCTTAAGTTGAATTTTATGAAAATATCCTTTTTTAATCAAAAATAAATAATGAGATTTTTAAAACTATTCTTAATTCTATTTTCCACGATTGCTTTTTTCTCTTGTCAAAAAGCTGATAACAACATAAGATTTATAAAATCTGAATACGAATCTCGACATAAAGCGCCTTTTTCAGACGCTACAGAATACAACGGAATGTTGTTTCTGACGGGACAAATAGGAAAAGACCATAACACAGGTCAACTCGTTGAAGGTGGAATAAAGGCTGAAACACGACAGGTGTTAAATAACATCAAAGACGTTCTAGAAGCTAATGGTTCTGATATGAATCATGTATTAAAATGTACAGTGATTTTATCCGATATCAATAATTTTTCTGAGATGAATGAAGTGTATCGTACTTTTTTTCCTACAAACAAACCTTCACGAACTACCTTTGGAGCGAATTTGGTTGGAGATGCCAAAATTGAAATTGAAGTCGTAGCCGTGAAAAAATAGTTTTATTTCCAGCTTTTAAAAATCTTACAAAAAGCTGACATTCATCATTACTTTAGTTCGATTATTCTGCATAGTAATTATAGTGTTTCATTATTTTTGTACACGATTATTATTAATGAATTTTATAAAAACAAAAACCAAAAAACATGAAAATTACAGTTGTTGGAGCAGGTGCAGTAGGTGCAAGTTGTGCTGAGTATATCGCTATCAAAGATTTTGCATCGGAAGTTGTTATTCTTGACATCAAGGAAGGATATGCAGAAGGTAAAGCTATGGATTTAATGCAATGCGCTTCTTTAAATGGCTTTGATACAAAAATTACAGGATCGACAAACGATTATTCGAAAACAGCTAACTCTCATGTAGCTGTAATTACTAGTGGTATTCCTAGAAAGCCAGGTATGACTAGAGAAGAGCTCATTGGCATTAATGCAGGTATTGTAAAAACAGTTTCTGAAAATCTTGTCAAGCATTCTCCAGAAGTCATTATAATCGTCGTTAGTAATCCTATGGATACCATGACCTTTTTGGCTCATAAAACTTTAGATTTACCAAAAAATAGAATTATTGGTATGGGTGGTGCCTTAGATTCTGCAAGATTTAAGTACAGATTAGCAGAAGCTTTAGGATGCCCAGCATCTGATGTAAGTGGGATGGTAATCGGTGGACATAGTGATACAGGAATGTTACCTCTTACAAGATTGGCTACACGAAATAGTGTAAGAGTAACAGAATTTATGTCTGAAGAACGATTGAACGAAGTAAAAGAAGCTACAAAAGTTGGTGGAGCAACATTGACTAAACTTTTAGGAACGAGTGCTTGGTATGCACCTGGAGCTGCTGTTTCTGCAATTGTTCAGGCGATAGCTTGCGACCAAAAGAAAATGTTCCCATGTTCGACATTACTTGAAGGCGAATATGGCTTAAATGACATTTGCATTGGTGTGCCAGTAATTATTGGAAAAAATGGTATCGAAGAAATAGTTGAGATAGACCTTAATGAAGAAGAAAAAGCAAAACTTCAAGAAAGTGCTGCTGGAGTTTCTAAAACAAACGGTCTACTTAATTGATGATAGATCTAGATTTATTTAAATTTTAAATAGACTTTTATTTATACGTTAATTTAAAAAAGGTTTCATGTCATATGAAGCTTTTTTTGGTGCTTATTTTTATGAACTCTGTCGCTTAAACTGTTAAACCTCTTTTGCACATCCGTTGACGGCAAGTATAATTCAAGACTAATTCCTATTTTATAGAAACAAAATACAGGTTAGTCGTAGAGAGACTAGGTTTTCAAAACCTGTAAAATCAAAAATCTTAATAGATGAACACCCAACTCTACATGGATATGAGACAGCTTTTGTCAGGGATAAAATTAATCGATGGGTTAATGTAAAAAATAATCAACAAGAGGTTTGTTGGGAATATCAAATATTCGTCCTACGATTCACAAAACGTTTTAAATATGCTTAATCAGCCTTAATTTATGGGAATAATCTTTTAATTCGTTATTAAATATGCCGGTATGGTCAAGCCTATCTATTCTAACTTTGCCATGCGCATGAATAATGGTATTATTTTTCATAATAATGCCAACATGAATAATTTTTCCATCTTCGTCGTCAAAAAAGGCTAAATCTCCAGGAACAGCTTCTTCAATAAAACTTAAAGTGGTGCCTTGTTCAGCTTGTTGGTAGGCATCTCGATGTAACTTTATTCCGCAGGCTTTGTAAACCATTTGAGTAAAACCGCTGCAATCTATGCCAAAGGGTGTTTTGCCACCCCACAAATATGGAGCGTTTAAATAGAGAAGGGCATGTCTAACAATATTGGATTTTTGCTTGTCTCCATTTGAACTATTTAAGACAAATGAATAATTTAATATAGACGTGCCTTCAACCGAAGAACCAATAACAACAGCTGTTAGATGTTCGTCTTCATCTTGAACATACTCTACTAAATCTTTCAGACAACAAAGTTCTTTATGTTTAAGTTGTAAAAATTCATCCTCTGATACTGGAAGAAATTGCTTATGGTCTATCCAACCTTCATAATTGTCAAAGGCAATTTTAATTTTTACCCAGCTACCTTCCTTTTCAAATATTTCAAAAACATCACCAAAAAGCAATTGAGTGACCATTTCGGCTCTATCGTTACTTATTGCCCGCACAGGAACAATGCTAAGATGGCAACAGCCGTATTTCATTTATTGAATCATCTTTTTATTACGATGGCTGAAGCACCGCCACCACCATTACATATTGCAGCAGCACCTAACTTAGCATCTTTTTGTTTTAAAACACTAAGCAAAGTTATGATAATTCTTACACCAGAGCAACCTAATGGGTGACCTAAAGATACTGCGCCACCATTTACATTTACATTTTCGTCTGATAATCCTAGTATTTTCATGTTTGCCAAACCGACTACAGAAAA
>JAUIFC010000220.1 GCA_030429455.1 Bacteroidia bacterium
GTCTACCCTGCCTTTAATAGAACTCAAAAGTGGGTTTGCAGAAGTGCTGAAACACGGATTGATTCATTCAAAACGATATGTTCAAGACTGTCTTGATATTAAAACCATTCATACCAAATCTGTTATCCCACTTATTGAAGAATCTATTGAGATTAAACAGCGAATTGTGTTACAAGACACTCAAGAACATGGTTTGCGCAAGGCTTTAAATTACGGGCATACTTTGGGGCATGCTATTGAAACGTTTAGGATGGGCCTGGAACAATCTATGCATTTGCTTCATGGGGAAGCTATTGCTATTGGATTGGTTCTAGAAACCTATTTATCAAAAGAAATATTTGGATTTCCTGAAGATGACTTAATGCAGTTGAAGAAATTTGTGAATGCTACTTATAATCGACAATTTTTTTCAAAAGATGATCAAAGGGAAATTATTGCTCTTATGAAGTTTGATAAAAAAAATGTAGGCAACAACATTAATTTTGTTCTTCTTGAGGAAATTGGACGACCGCGACTAGATTGTAAAGTTGATAACGACTTGATCTATAAAGCCTTTGAGTATTACTTGAGTTAAGTTTATGAATAGGTGAGTTTATAAGGTCATGGTTTATGGATTTATAAGTGTTTTCCAACAACCACCTGTTAGGTTTTTTCTAGCCGTGAATGGTTTCGTGTTTGCTTAAGGATTTCATAATCTCTGCTTCGTAGTCTAAAAGCTTCTGCCATTTTGCATTCACCTCATCTTTGTCGCCATATTGACGAGCGAAATTTAAAAACATGGTATAATGGTGGGCTTCGGAAATCATTAATTTTTTATAAAATTTCCGTAAGCCTTCGTCTGCTAATTCTTCGGATAACAACCTAAATCGCTCACAACTTCTCGCCTCTATTAAGCCAGCAATCAGCAGCCTGTGTACTAACTGATCTGTTCTGCTACCACCCTTAGGGAAGAATTGCCTTAGTTGAATAACATAGTCGTCTTTGCGATCTCTACCCATTTTGTAACCTTTAGATTTTAAAAGGTCGTAAACCATTTTGAAATGACTCATTTCCTCTTCAACCAGATCAATCATTTCTCTCACCAATTCATCATATTCAGGAAAACTTACAATAAATGAAATGGCCGTAGATGCGGCTTTCTGCTCGCAATAAGCATGATCTATCAGGATTTCATCAATGTTTTTTTCTGCAATATTTACCCATCTTGGGTCGGTAGGAAGTTTTAAACCGAGCATAATTCAAAAATTAAGTTCAAAAATACTAAAGATTTCAAAAGGTTAGTGCATCGACATTTATGAAACTTTGATTAAATCTATGCGTCTTTTTTAAATTGAAAAACATCTGCTAAAAAACATACCAACTATTCTTCGGATTTGTCTTCATTCAGTGCTTTTTGAATTCCGATTAAATTATTGTTGAAGTCCATTAATTGAGAAATAATTTGTCCCATTTCATTTGTATTTCCAAGCCCTTTTAATTTATTGTGTTTTACAAAGATAGTTTTAATGCTGTTCCAGCGTTTGGTTTCTTCTTCTGTTAGAGTTTCACTGAGTTCTTTGTATTTCAATAGATTTGCTTCAGCTTGGGCTGTAAGAGTTTGCGATTCGCTTTCGTAATGTGTATGTAACAACCGATCAATTTCTTCATCATTCATTATCGAAACCACTTTTTCTACCAACTTGTTCATGTCTCTATACGAGCCTTGTAGCTTAAACGCTGGTTCTGTTCTAAAAGCATCTTCCATGGCTGCGCTTTTAATATAGGTTTCATTGACTTTTAATACTGTGTTTCGAATTTTTATAACTTTTTCTAAAACAGAAACATAATCTGCAATATCTTGTTGGGAATGATTACCTTCTAGCTCGGCTTGCTGACCATTTTGTACTTGTTTAATTAATCCATACAAATCTGCCATTGATTTATTTCTTAATTGACTTAAGGTTGCATTGGAGGTCAATGAATTTTCGATTAAACTTAATTCAAATAAATCTTTTGTGTCTCCAATAATATCACCTAAGTTGTAGATGTCCGCGCGGTTTGCTAACATGTCGGGGATTTGAAAACGCTCTCCACTTTCTGTATATGGATTTCCGGCCATAATAATACAGAATTTTTTACTACGTAAATCGTAGGTTTTGGATTTGCCATTGTATACGCCTTCAATTCGTCGTGTTCCATCGGACAATGAAATGAATTTTTGTAAAAACTCAGGGTTACAATGCTGAATGTCATCCAAGTATAACATCACATTATTACCCATTTCAAAAGCCAAATTTAACTTTTTAAGCTCTTCTCGACTTGCGCTGTTATTCGCAGATTCAGGGTCGACAGAAGTTACTTCATGTCCAATAGCGGGACCATTTATTTTCATGAATATCAGCCCCAGACGATTGGCGATGTACTCCATTAAAGTCGTTTTACCATAACCAGGAGGCGAAATTAATAGAAGCATTCCCATGCGATCTACCCTTTTATTTTCTCCAATAGTTCCCATCTGTTTTGCCAGATTACTACCAAAAAGAGGAAGGTAAACGTCATCAATCAACTTATTTCTTACAAATGAAGACAAGACTTGTGGCAAAAACTCATTGAGTTTAAGGTTTTCTTTTAAATGTTCAATAACATCGTGTCGAGTGTCTCTAAACGCTTGGTAAGCAGGAATTTCTAAAGTGGAAAAATCATCTAGTTTTTTGATAAACTTATGGTAATCAAAATGATATTCTCCATTTGAAATCAAGTTGTGATTGCCTTTTATTTCAGAAATAGTTTCTTTAGCTGATAAATGTGTTTCTGGTGGAGAAAACGATTCTGCAAAAAGAGACAAACAGACGGCTTCCTCCAAATAGTCTATATTTAAATTTGAAGATTCTACAAAGGCGGTAAACCATTGTTTGGCCATTAGAATCCTTTCTTCTAAAGTTTCTGATTCGTCTAAAGTAAGCAAATAACGCTTGTCTTGTTTTGAAGAAAGTAAGGCTTTTTGAAAGGCTTCATTAAGCTCATAGGCTTCAATTGAAATAGAAAAGATATCATCACTCTGTAATTCACTTATTAAGTATTTTGCAATTTCTGAATTTTCTTCACTAGAAAATAACCTTGATTCTTTGCAAAATTTTGAGATGGCTTCTCTAATTTCCTTCTCTACGAAACTTTGATGTTTTGCATTTGGAAATGCTCTTAAAACATCGCCAGTTGTTTTTATGAGTCTTAAAAATCGGGTTTTATCATTGTCGGATAATGCATGCCAAAAAAACTGTGCGTGTGCACGAATTTGAGTAGGATAGGTAAGAAGTCCAAGCGTCTTGTGTTTATAAACCAAACAGTTTAAAATTTTAACAGCATCTTCGTCATGAACGCCTTTGACATAACCTTCGGAATAATTTATACTGCTTTCGGATTTAACTTTGTTTTGCCATCCTTCTAGAGTCATGGCATTTTTATTCTCTACTTTTTGAAATACTTTATAGGCCAAATATTCGCTTCTGTACACCTGTTCGTTTTCTGAAGGATAATCCTGGGACCAAAACCTGCGATTTTGTTCTAGGCGTTCGTTTTTAAGCGGTTGGTAAAAATCTGTTCCTGTAAGGTGATAATAAAGCTCTTCACCTTTTAAAACCAGTGTCAGGTCGAGCTTTTGTTGGTTTACACCAAAGCGATGTTTGCCAAATTTGATAACAGCATTTCCATCTTCATAAAGATCTTTTCTGTCTTTGAGTTGCCTAAAGGCATCTTCTTTTGCAACTTTTAGGGCAGTTTCTAAGGATTCTGCTTTCCCTTGATCTTCCAGTTCAATCAATTCCTTAATATTATCTCGAACCTTATTGATCATTAAATCCGAAGCAAAATAAGCATTGATTTCCTGTTCGGTATCAAAGCCACGTAATTTGTTAACAATTCCTTTTATAATGCGCTTAGAGGATGTTTGAATGGCAACCGTTCTCCTATTTTTCTTTTCAATCAGTTCGCTTTTTCTGCTGTCGAAAGACGCAAAAATTTCTTCTCTTTTTTCAGTAATTTCTAAAGCAAAATCCTCATAATCCATGAATTTTGCCTCCAAATCTTCCAACTGAACTGCAACTTTATTTTGGTATTCGTCACATTTTTCAGGCGTGTCTGCCATGTCAAAGTAGTTAAAAACACTTTGATCTATTAATTTGATTTGTGTTGCAAATTCGGCTTTTGCTTCTACACTGCCTAAGTTTTGCTTTTTGTTTTTTGCGGCAGCTTTTAGTTGATTTAGCCTAGAATATATCAATGAAATTGCATCAATAATTTGTATTGAATGTGTGGTATCTTCGATTTGTAGATTACTTACAATTTCAATCAGCATTTCGAGTTCTAAGCCAATTTCATGAATTTCTTTTTCAAGTGCTTTTATTTCAAATACTTTTTTGCTCTCTTCAAGTGCTTTTTCTTTATTGTCCAATTTTTCCTCATAAGGCACTAAGGCTTTTTTGTCTAATAAAAATTGTACACAGCGGTTTGAAATCTTATCTTGGTATTCTGCAACTTCGGTTTCAATATGGTTAAGATTTTCCTGGTCGATGTAACGGACTTCTCTTAAGGTGATGACTTCTCCTCTTATCTGTCGAAGAGCAGTAAGTAATTTGACAAAATCGTCAATAGTTTTAAAGGAAGTGCTTTTGATGTTATTAAAAACCTCATGAGCTGATTTGGAGATGTTTTCACTCTCTTCTTCAGCATTTTTTCTCAACTCAACTACTCTTTCGTATTCGTCTATAGCAGAATGTGCAGTGTCTCGAATCGCTTTAATGGGCTCGTCAAGCTGCATTGTTTCGACTTCGTGAAGCCAATAGTAGGCGTCCAAAATATCTTTGGCGTTTTTGGCAATATCGACATACAAATCGGCATAATTATCTTCCTTGCTAATTAAATTGATTACCCCGTGAGCTTCTGCCATTGCTTTGACGATGTCCTTATTACCTATTTTATAAATCAAAGTATCAGAATGTTCATTTTGAGTAATGACTTCTCTCGTAAAAGGGGTTTGCCAAATCTGAATGACATGATGTTTGGTTTGTTCGTTTTCATTGCGGAAGTAGCATAACTGTCCTTCTTTAAAAATTGTAAATCCGTTGCAGATGATCGGTGTTTTGACTTCTTG
>JAUIFC010000020.1 GCA_030429455.1 Bacteroidia bacterium
GGTTTCAAGTTTGGCTATCATCCCTAGTCCAGTCAGTCTCAAACTTTTCCCCGATTGGTTCCCAGGCCCTTCCATAAGAATAGGACCGGGGGCTTCCAATTGCCTTATACCTGATGAGTAAAAAGCCTTATCTGTATGAAACTCATACTTGTTGGAAGATAGAATTTTAACATTTCCGTCTATTACCATATCCTTTTTTTCAACAAATACCCGTCCCCTGTCACCTGACACATCATACCTCGCTTCAGATTCTCCAAAGAGAGTCGAACTCACTTCAGTGAGTTTCCAAACTCCTTGTGTTGAGAAAAGCGCGGCTTCTTTTGAAGTCAATTCCCATTCCTTTCCTTTCTCATTGGACTCCATAAGATGGATATCTGAGAGCTGCTGAACTGGAATTTCATCCTCTACATCCTGAACAATTTCAGCCACCTCAATTGGTTTTGCCCGATTCACATCACGAGGAGAAAACAGTAAGATTTCTACCACAAGGACAAATAACAATAGGGCCACAAAGGCGAGAATAATTTTTTTCATTTTGAGACAGTTTCTCTAGATTATATACCATCTCATCCCATTTGCCGAAGCCTGACTTTAGTTTTCCCCTCAGAAACCGATTTATTGGGGTATGGAAAGACTATGGTTTGTCTATTTCAATAATCGATGACTTTAATTGTCCAAATGACGATATTCTCCAAATACCATTCAAAGTAATATCGCCTGTTAACAATTTCTGCCAGTCCGCTCGGGAAGTTTGTTTTGATACACCAACTATTACCCTTTCAAACTTTAACAGCGCAAACGGAGGTTTACCATCCGCTGAAAATGGACCAGACTATGGATGCCTGGGTCAGCAGCCCTTTCCAAGTTGGTTTTATTTTAAAGTGCAAAATTCTGGAGACTTAACGTTTACAATAGCACAAAATACAACTGAAGACTTTAATGGGGTGGCAATAGATATCGACTTTAAAATCTGGGGACCATTTTCTAGTCCTATTGGTAATTGTGACAACCTAAATGGCAGTACAGAAGTTCCGGATTTGCCAAATGGTAATGTATTTGACGGCTGCAGTTATTCGGCAACTCCTGTTGAAAATATGGGAGTACAAAATGCACAAGCTGGAGATTTTTACATCTTTGTAACTACAAATTTTAGTCAGAATCAAGGATTTATAAAAATTGAACAAACCAATTTTAACGCTCAAAATTCTGGCACCATCGGTTGCTTCGATGACCTGTTAGGAGACAACATTCAAAGTTGTGGGTCAGACCCTATTACGCTTAACTCTAATGTTACAAATGCTGTGTCTTATGTGTGGGAATTGTTTGATCCAATATCAGGAATTTATAATCTCCTTACCAACGAAACTTCATCGAGCCTTGTTGTTACTCCTCCAGGAGGTTTATACAGACTAACCGCAGATATTGGCACCGAAATTTTGCAAGACGAAGTGACCATAGACTTTTTGAATACACCTGCAACGAGCAGTCCTAGCTCCTTACTTATTTGTGATGAAGATTCGGACTTTGGTGTCTTCGACCTCACTGTAACTTTGCCAGAAATTTTTGCAGGTTCTGTTGAACCTTTAATTGTTACATATTATGAAACCCAAGCTGATGCCGATGCCGAAGTTAATCCTATAGCAAATCCTATAAGCTATTCAAATATTGTTAATCCTCAAACCATATTTTTTAGAGTAGAAAATTCTGCTACCGGCTGCTTTTATGTCGGAAATTTTGATCTCATAGTTGATCCGTGTTTTAGCATAAATGCTAATGACTTTGCTTTAAATGATATTAAAATCTACCCTAATCCTTCCACAGATAAAATCATCTATATTGAAAACACATCTCAACGACTTCAATTGGAAATCATTCGTGTGTTTGACATCAATGGAAAATTAGTCTTTAATCAAATCATGAATTCAACACAAGACTCTACATTTAAATTGAATTTAAATCAACATATCAAAGGTCTTTATTTTTTGCATATTGAAAGCAACCTTGGTTCGGTAGTTAAGAAAATTATAGTTGACTAAAAACCAAAATTAGTTTAATTCTTAATAAACTTCTGACTGCTATTGTGACCTTGAGCATTGGTGAGTTGAAGGATCTAAACCCCATTTTCAAGCAGACTTACATCAATGCCATTTTGATTAGAAAATTCTCTTTTAATACCACTTATAACTTGAAATTACCGTAATAAATCGCCCTTTTTTCCTTTCTGCTGTAACATAAAAAGAAACCTTAGCTATGGCCTGTGCATTATTTAATTGTTCAGTTTTATTATTTTTGATTACATTCTAAAATGTAAAATTCAATTTTTTAATCTTTTGCATCAATGTTTTTGTATCAAACATCATTTTTTAGGAAATCTAGAATATAGATCAAAAGTATAAACAGATGAAAATCATGAAAGAGACTTATTTTTTACCTGTATTACATGATGATTTTAGCAAGGAACTATATGACAAAACCGATAAAGAACTTAGATTGTTAGTTTCTGAATATATAAATGCTCGCATCCAATTTATTCAAGAAGTGTGGTCTCATCATATAAAGCCTAGTGATGATTATATTTCAAACAATCCAGAAGAATTAGCAGATAGAATTATCAAAGTGTTAACTAATCGACTCTTTAATTACAAATCGAAGCGAAGTATTAACCAAATTGTTTTTAAAGTTCGTAAAAACTTACTAAAACAAATAAAGAATGGCTCTACAATACATTTTTATCTTTTATACAATGGTGGATACAGGGCTTCACCACTAAGTAACGAACCATCTCTTATTTTTGAACCTGATCAAACAGAATTAATGCTGCTATATCAAATTTCATTGTTGAGAAAAGAAATTTCTAAGATATGTAGCTTTGATATAGATTTTTCTGTTGTAGTAAATAATGGTGTAGCGAAGTGGGTGAATGATATTCCAATTAGTGCTACGGATAATTATTCTAATAAAATTAGAAAAATGATTAGGTTTTTTGGTGCTGAAAAAAATATACATATACTGCTGCAGTCAGAGCTTAATGGTTTCGAACCAAATCTTACATTCAAAAATTTAGAAAATCATTCCACAATTTCAGATAATGAGCATCTTATCGTAGAACGTTTTCTAGGTCGATCATGCAGTCGAGAGGAAGCTATATACAGGTCAGGGATTTACAAATTAGCTGAATCTAAGTGGGCCGAGGATATCGCTCCAATAATTAAAAGTACACAAGGAATAGTAATGAGGCAAGTGGCACATCCCGAAATGCTTTCTTTTCGACCATTTCCTGGTGGTGCAATTCGTATTCAAAATGGAAGTTTTGGTTTTCACTACCTAAAAAATAAACTTAGACCAAAACTTATCACTTCAAAATTGATTGATACGTGTAATGTAAAATGGATCGAGTGTCATTTTTCATTAGACATAGACAGGCCAAATTATAGCAAAAGTTAATGATGCTATGAATAAAAATTTAGTCTGGCAAGAGTCTATTTTTTCGCCTCCTGAAAAGCATAAAACCCATAAATCATTACCTGAATCTCTCTTAGAAGTAGTTACAAAATGGCCAAATTCGGCAGCTTTGGTTTCTGAAGGTATTACCTATAATTATATTGACTTGGCTAATCGTGCAGCAGGTTTAGCTGAGGAAATAAATCAATTTAGCCATCTCCCTGGACCATTAGCTTTGTTGCAAAAACCTGGAATAGACGCGATTGCTGCGTGGTTCGCCTGTACCATTTCAGGTAGACCCTTCCTTTTATTGGAGCCTGATCATCCTCCTGCACGACTAATTGAACTTATCAAAAGTTCAGGTAGTAGATTAGCATTAGTTGATCATTCGACCTCACACCTTCTTTTAAATTTGCCTAGCGTGACTCAGCTTATCTCTGACGGTCGTTCAATACAATTGCAAAAAATCGAAGGACTGTTTGCAGACGATCCCGCAATAATATTTCCTACTTCTGGCTCAACAGGCAGTCCCAAATTAATCACTTATTCGTCCATAACAATCCAGATTAAAGTCCAAAGTTCAATTAAACTGATGTGTGTACCAGAAAAAACTAAGGTCCTCATCGCTGGATCACATAGCAATTATGGATTTCTACATCACGCTTTGGTGTTTTTGTTTTCTGGAAGCACGATATATCTAACTGACATTAAGACCTTAGGCTTTAATTCTATTCTAGATGCCATTTTAAAAAACGATGTACGCCACGTTAGATTTACACCGTCTTTGTTTAGAAAACTTGCCATATTGCCAAAAGCTAAAAAAGCATTAAGGCTTTTAGACGCAGTGCGATTTTCAGGCGAACCATTACTAAAAAGTGATTTAGAACTAGCACAATCTACATTAAGAGCAGATTGCTTAATTCAAAATGTTTATGGCAGTACAGAAAGTTCACTTTTTATTTGGAGCAGTACCAATAATAATACTCAAAATATAAAGTCGACAGTTCCTATTGGTAAAATATACCCTCTCTCCAGTTATGTAATTAGAATAATAAATGGACATGATAAAAACACTAAAATAGGAGAGCTTTTACTACGATCAAAATACCATGCTATCGGAGATTTTGAAGAAGGGTTTATATCCAAAACCCGTTTTCCTCTCTTAGATGAAAGTACAGGAGAACGCCTATATGCAACTGGAGACATCGTAGAACAATTGGATGACGGAAACCTAATTCACCTTGGACGGCTTGGACGAATGGTTAAAATTAGAGGGAATCGAGTCTTCCTTTCTGAAGTAGAACAGCAACTACGTTCTTTTAAGGGAATAACGGCTGCAGTAGTTTTAGATAAAATGGAGAAAAGTGATACTGTCCTTTATGGTTTTATCACAACAAAGAATAAATATTTGACAACTCATAATTTACGCCAAGAACTTTCTACAAAGTTGCCTGATTTTATGATTCCTAAAAGCATCTTAATCATAGATAAGATACCTTTAATGGCTGGTGGTAAAACAGATTACTTAAAGCTTAAAAAGTTAATTTCAACTCCAGATACATTTACAAAAACAGATGAGCCTAAGGATGATTACGACCAGCTTATCCAAATTTGGGATTCTGTTCTTTGGAAAGGAGCACATAAGTATCACTCAGACTTCTTTTCCCTTGGAGGTGATTCTTTAAGTTACATGATATTATTGGCTGATCTTGAGCAGAAATTTAAGAAAACTATTCGTGTAGAAGAATTTAGAGCCAATAGTACCATGGAGCATCTTGCACAGCTTTTGGGAGTATGTCGATCTCCTCATGAAGATGTAATAAAGTACAAATCTTTGCAAATCAGGCTTTTTTCGGCAAGTTCTAACTCCTCCAAAGGCGTAGCAATGTCTGTACCTGGATATTATGGATTATCTAATGCCTACCCCTATTATAAGGCTGGATTTTTTCACGATTATGACATCTGGGTTGTGGAATTTCCTATTGAAAATGGCAACATGCTACATGAAAACAGGTGGTGGAGAGCTACTCAAGAAATAGTACTAGGTGTAAAGGAAGGTATTATTCCCAGACCACATATTGTTTTCGGTTTCTCATTTGGTGGAGGCTTAGCGTGGTTGCTTGGTCGTCTCTTGGCAGGCTCGCAATTGGGTGCTAAATTCGTAGTTATTGTTGATGCACCACCGTTACACAAACGATGGAGAACTCGAAACAAGGCAGTGAAAAAAGCATTAAAAAATCTACTACCTAACAAATTGCCTAAAGTACTTCATATACAACGAGCTATCGTAAGCAAATTTGAGACGAACTGGAAATTTAGACAAAAATGGAATGTAAAAGATAATATACACAAATTCATAGAACTCCCAACGGTAACTCACTTAGAAATGATTAATGTTCAAATGCTCTCTCTTGTTAAAGATGCTGTTCTAGCGTTTCTTAATGAAAAACAAAGTGACTTTGATTGGAATTCGGTCTTACCACCACCAAACTTGATAGGTTGTCAGATTTTTTATGCAATCAACGGAAACGATATTGCATTTCAATACGTAATGACTGAGCTAAAAAATGGCATTGATAAATTCAACCATGAAGAATTAATAAATATTGCAATTCTATTGTATAATATTGATGAACTTAAATCAAATGAAATAGTACAATATGTGCAAAAAAAATGGTCACACTATCCATCTGTACATTTTTTACACCGTCGTATTAAACGTAATAATAACCTACTTTTCTTTGGTGATATCCCTAAATTAATTCCTTTTACTATGGTTTCAATCGAAAACAATTTAGCCGCATTAAAAAAAATAGAAAAAACACCTAAACCGTATCTAGTAAGACTTTTATATTTAACTCATGATGTTGCATATGCTTTATTTACTTCTAGGTATAATAACAGGTAAATGATCAAAATCTACAAAAAGGTATACTTTATAAACATATTTTTATTTCAACTATAACATAAACCTAATAAAACTGATGAAAATACCTTTAAATAAAGCAACAGATACTCGATTTTAGTAAAATTTAGAAATTCTAAATCCTATATTCCTAACAGTCAAATTTTCAAATTATTACATATGCATATTATCACATTAATCAATGCGCCTCTAACCAATTTTGCCCGACACCAACTTCCACTTCTAGTGGCACTTCTAATTCGTAGGCGCTTTCCATCTCTGTTTTGATCAATGTTTTTAACTCTTCTAGTTCAGTTTTATGCACATCGAAAATCAATTCGTCATGAATCTGTAGGAGCATTTTAGATTTATAATTGCCCTCTTCCAGTTTCTTATGAATGTTTATCATGGCCAGTTTAATGATATCTGCGGCACTTCCTTGAATTGGCGCATTTACGGCATTTCGTTCTGCACCGCTGCGCACCATGCCATTACTCGCATTGATGTCTTTTAAATAGCGACGACGACCCATCACTGTTTTGACATATTCGTTTTCTCTGGCAAACTCGATTTGCTCATTGATATATGCTCGTAATTTTGGGTAGGTTTTATAATACGTTTCTATAAGCTCTTTAGACTCCGAACGCGTCAATGTGGTTTGGTTGCTCAACCCAAAAGCAGAAACCCCATAGATGATTCCGAAGTTAACCGTCTTTGCCTGACTACGTTGTTCTCGAGTGACATCTTCCAAAGCAATATCAAAAATTTTAGCTGTCGTGGACGCGTGAATGTCTTCGCCATTTTGAAAGGCTTTAATCATGGTTTCTTCTTGGCTCAAAGCAGCAATTATTCTTAATTCGATTTGAGAATAATCTGCGGCAATCAATACATAATTTTCATCACGAGGGACGAAAGCGGTTCGCACTTGTCGTCCACGCTCCGTTCGAATAGGGATATTTTGTAAATTCGGATTTGTCGAACTCAATCGACCTGTTGCCGCGACAGTTTGCATAAATTCGGTATGGATACGACCTGTCTTTTTTTGAATTTGCTTTGGTAAGGCATCGACATAAGTACTTTTCAATTTAGAAAGCCCACGCCAATCCAACACATCTTGAGCAATTTTGTGTTCTTTAGCATGAAAGGACAATACGTCTTCGGCTGTAGAAAATTGACCAGATTTGGTTTTTTTAGGTTTTTTAGCAATTTGAAGTTTTCCAAACAAAATTTCACCCAACTGTTTTGGCGATCCTATCTTAAACTCTTCACCTGCTTGTTCGTAAATGTTTTTTTCAAGTTCAGCAATGTCGGTTTCTAAGGATTTTGAGATTTCTTTTAAAACCTCAGCATTAAGATGAATACCCTCGGTTTCCATATCGGCTAATACGCGGACTAATGGAATTTCAAGGGTTTCAAATAAAGGCTTGTTATGGGCTTGTTTCAATTCTTCTTCAAAAAATTGCTTGAGTTGCAAGGTGATATCTGCGTCTTCAACGGCATATTCTGTTATTCGATCTAGCTCAACATCCCGCATATTGCCTTGATTTTTACCCTTTTTCCCTATCAAATCTTCAATAGATTTAGGCGAATAATTGAGATAGGTTTCAGACAACACATCCATGTTATGGCGCATATCAGGGTTGATGATGTAGTGTGCCAACATGGTATCGAAGAGCTTGCCTTTTACAGAAATCCCATGCTGCTTGAGTACTTTGATGTCGTACTTTAAATTCTGACCTACTTTTTCTATATCCTCATTTTCAAAAAATGGTTGTAAAAGCTCCAGTCTCTGTTTTACTTGTGCTTCATCTTCTGGAAATGGCACATAAAACCCTTTATGACTTTGCCAAGAAAAGGCGATTCCAACCAACTTTGCATCTAGTGTGTTAAGACTTGTGGTTTCGGTATCAAAACACACGGAAGCTTGTTTGAGCATATTTTTAACCAATAGTTGGATCGAAATCGTCGTGTTTGCAAACTGGTAATGATGATCTGTATTTTTAAGAGACTTATAGCCCTGAAAATCTTCAGCCTTTAAGTCGGGTTTTGACAAATCATTCCCAAATAAAGAATATTGTCCTGAACCTGGTGTTTGTTTGACTTCGTTGGTTTGAGTCGTTCTGTTTGAAGAAATGTTCTCCGGTTGATCATCCGTTCCTTGATTAAACAGCTTTAGAAATTGGTCTGTGAGTCTTCTAAATTCCAACTCTTTAAATATCTCAATAACCTTTTCGACATCAGGTTTGCTCAACTCATAATCTACCGCATCAAATTGGACATCACAATCGGTTATGATTGTAGCTAGTTTTTTAGACAATAATCCTAATTCGGCATTAGCTTCGACCTTTTCTTTCATTTTTCCTTTAAGTTGGTCGATGTTTTCCAACAGGCCTTCTAAACTTCCAAACTGTTGAATAAATTTTTTAGCCGTTTTATCACCTACCCCTGGTAATCCAGGAATATTATCAGAAGCATCGCCCATCATTCCCAAATAATCGATGACTTGCTCAGGACGTTCGACGCCAAATCGTTTTTGGACTTCTGGAATTCCCCAAATTTCAATGGCATTTCCCATTCTTGCAGGTCTGTACATAAAAATATTGTCGCTCACCAATTGTCCAAAATCTTTATCTGGTGTAACCATGAACACTTTGTAGTTTTCCTTTTCAGCTTGTTTAGCTAGGGTTCCAATGATATCATCCGCCTCTAAACCAGACAATTCTACAACAGGTATGTGCATAGCTTTCAGTACATTTTTAATTATTGGAACAGATTGCCGAATTACATCAGGCGTTTCATCTCTATTAGCCTTGTATTCAGCATATAACTCTGTACGTTCTGCACTACCATCTTTATCAAAACAAACGGCCAGATGGTCAGGATTTTCTCGTTTGATGACATCAAAAAGCGAATTGGTAAAACCCAAAATTGCCGATGTATCTTGCCCTTTGGAATTTATTCTAGGATTTTTGATTAAAGCGTAATAGCCTCTAAAGATTAAGGCATAAGCATCTAAAAGGAAGAGTCGTTTTTGTTTGGACATATGATATTTATGATTTGAGATTGAGGAATTAGGATTGGGGATTAAGTTATTAAGACTTGTGATTTGTTCGTTTTTTTACAGTTTTAATACTAGCTACAAAAATAGCAACTAGTTCATCTGCTTCTTTGAATAAATACAGGATTTCTGATGTTTCTCTTATCAAATTTAATTCATGAATCATCTCAAGCCAAAATAGGCTTTCGTCTGCTTCTTCCAAAACAGTACCCATTTTATGAATAAAATCTCTGTCACTTTTGGCTCTGCAAACAGCTCTATAATTAGACGCTACAGATGTACCTGACCTCATAATTTGATCTGCAATGATCCAACCTACTCTATTATTTGGTAGTTTTTCAGCTAATCTTATTATAGCTTTTGCAAATTCCTTGGTTCTATTTTTTAATTCGTTACTAGTCATAAAGTTAAAATAAGAGTTAATAAATCTATATATAAGTAATATTTATAATTTCAACTGTGAACAAAATGACTTGTTACAATCAAAAATCTGAAATCATAAGTCAAAAATGTTGAGTTTAAAAATACAAAATTGAAGTTAACTCTAGGATAAATGAAGTGCCTATTGTTTATTTTTCGCAACCAAATAAACCTGAATGAGAGCATTTTTTAAATCGTATTTACTCAACTTTAAAACGCCAAGTGGAACCTCAAGAGGGATTTTAAAACAGAAAAAAACATACTTTCTTGTTATTCAGAACGATGAAAAAATTGGCATAGGAGAATGTGGTCTTTTTGAAGGCTTAAGCTATGACGATTCTCCTATTTATGAAGATAAATTGTATTGGGTTTGCGCAAACATTCATTTGGGTTTGGACAAGCTACTTCAGGAAACGATTGAATTTCCTTCCATCCAATTTGGCTTGGAAATGGCATTTCTTTCATTAAATGCCAAGGACAATTTTGATCTCATTCCATCCAAATTTACGAAAGGAGAAGACAGTATTCAAATTAATGGTTTGATATGGATGGGTGAAAAAGCCTTCATGAAATCTCAAATTGAAGAAAAAATAAAACAAGGCTTTAGTTGTGTAAAGCTTAAAATCGGCGCAATCCATTTTGATGAGGAACTAGAGCTTTTAAGGTATATCAGAAAGCAGTTTACAAGCAGAGATATAGAATTGCGTGTCGATGCCAACGGCGCATTTTCTCCAGAAAAGGCTTTGGACAAACTTAAGAAACTTAGTGAATTTGATTTACATAGTATTGAGCAACCCATAAAACAAGGCCAATGGCAGGAGATGGCAAAGCTATGCGAAAAGACGCCTTTGCCCATTGCTTTAGACGAGGAGTTAATCGGCATTACAGATGTAACAAATCGCGAGAAGTGCTTACAAACCATAAAACCTCAATTTATCATTTTGAAACCAAGTTTAGTAGGCGGTATGATGAATTCAAAACAATGGATGCAATTGGCAGATAAGTTCCACATCGGATATTGGATAACAAGTGCTCTGGAAAGTAATATTGGCCTTAATGCCATAGCTCAGTTTACCTACGATTTGGGGCTAAAATTACCTCAAGGCCTTGGTACTGGTGGATTATTTACAAATAATTTTGAAAGTCCATTAGAAGTTATTGGTGAGCGATTGCATTATATTGCAAAACGAAAATGGACAAATCTTGAAACTTTAACAGATCAAATCTGATAAACGAAGAAGAAATAAAATAGAAATTGTCAATGAAACTTAAAACATATAACAAAAGAATAGATAATGAAAGGATATATAGAACAGGCGTTTAATGGTTATACGGATTGGTGGAGATACCTTTTAGGTTTTTTATTTATATTCATTATATGGCAATTTGGCGCTTTAATACAAGTTGCAGTTGTTGCGTCCGAATTGGCAAATCAAGGCTATACATTCCAAGAGGCCATGTTTAAAATAGGAAACATGGAAGTCCTTATGAACACACTAGAATCCAATCTCAATTTCTTTTTACTCCTGTTAGGATTTGTATTTGGCTTTGGCGCGATTTACGTCGTTGTCAAGTTTTTTCATAGCTTGGATTTTAAATACATCATAACCTCTAGAGCAAAATTGGACTGGAAACGTGTATGGTTCGGAGCTTTTTTAATTGGTGTTGTAATTGTTGGTTCAACACTTTTAGATTACTGGTTGTATCCAGAGGATTATTTACTTAATTTTCAATTTGATAAATTTATTATTCTGGCCATTATAGGAGTCATAATGGTTCCAATACAAACCACTTTCGAGGAACTTTTGTTTAGAGGGTATTTTATGCAAGGTTTAGGAACCGTATTAAAAAGCAGAGCTGTTGCACTTATTCTATCTTCAGCAGTTTTTGGTCTATTGCATATTGCAAATCCAGAAGTTGCAAAATTAGGCTACCAAGCATTGGTTGTTTACATAGGAACGGGATTTTTCTTTGGGCTTATGACCCTCATGGACGAAGGCATGGAACTCGCTATAGGATTTCATGCGGCAAACAACTTATTAACAGCACTTTTGGTTACAGCCGACTGGACAGCTTTTAAAACACATTCGATTTTTACTTATCTTGGAGAACCAACAGTACTAGGAAATATTTATATACCTGTATTTGTCATTTATCCAATTCTCATCCTTATTCTCGCTAAAAAATACAAATGGAACAATTGGAAACAGCGTCTATTTGGAAAAGTTGAGCGTCCACAAGTAGAAGTTGAATCATAACCATTATTTAATAAGGTATTTACATATCCTAATGCCATTATTAGGTTATTTTTGATATTTTTACGATTAAGTTTTATTTATATTTTTAAAATAAAACCTTAAATCAATTGAGATCTAATAAATCGATTGTTGTATTAATTGAAATTTTCCTAGGAGATGAAAAAAGACAGCTACGAAGTACACCCTAATTTTAAGTTGAATGGAACGCATTATTCTGCTAAAGAAATGCATGATGTAGCGTACAGCTTTATAAAGGAAGGTGAACCCTATGAAGAACGCATTGGGAATTTTCTGATGGATTGGCTTAATGAGAACTATTCTGACATAAAGGTAAGAACCTCTGGATCGACAAGTGAGCCAAAAATCATTTTTATAGACAAAGAAAAAATGATTAATTCTGCTCTTTCTACTGGCAAACATCTGAAAGTAAACGAAAATACAAAAGCGCTTCTTTGCATCCCAGCCAAACAAATAGGTGGCATGATGATGCTAGTTCGTGCCATGACCTTGGGATGGCATTTGGATTTGGTCGAACCGAAGTCCAATCCACTTGACAGGTTGTACAAAACTTATGACTTTTGTGCCATGACGCCATTCCAACTGGACAATTCTTTGAACAGACTACATCTTATTAAAACACTCATTGTTGGTGGTGGAAGAGTTTCAGAAAATCTTAAAATGATGGTCCAAGGGATACCAACTGTGATTTACGAAACCTTTGGAATGACGGAGACCATCTCTCATATCGCCACACGAAAAGTAAATAACAGAAAATCGGGCAGTACAGAAAGTAAAGCATTCAAGACCTTACCACATGTTACCGTTTCTGCCGATGAAAATAATAGATTAATCATCAAGGCTCCTAAAATTCTTAACGAAACTCTAGTGACCAACGATATTGTCGAAATAGAAACCTATAAAAAATTCCATTGGAAAGGCAGATACGATAACGTTATCAATTCTGGAGGCGTTAAGATTCATCCCGAAGAAGTTGAAAAAAAACTACAACAGCTTATAACAAGCAGATTTTTTATAAGTTCGATAGAAGATGATGCCTTAGGTGATAAAGTTGTTCTTTTTGTTGAACTGCCTTATTCCGAAGAATTGCAAAGTGACCTGAAACATGCCATTGACACTTTACCTGGTCTTAAAAAATTTGAAAAACCAAAACACATCTATATGGTTGAAAAATTTGAAGAGACTGAAAGTGGAAAACTGAATAGAAATAGAACAGTTAAGGCACAGATGGTTTAAGAGTTTTACTCAAACGGTTTAATCTATAAAAGCTCCAAAAGGTTTATTGAAATAAAATATCGATAAGAAATAGTCTTTTATCAATACTAAACTCTTTCTTAGTTTTTATTCTTAATTTTTTCCATGTATTGGATTTGGGGAAGACCCATTTTTCTTTGCCCTTTACTTCTACTTTGATAGGCATATCAAAATCCTTTACATCAGTTTGCCATTTGTATTGGTAGTTTTTACCATTTTTCTTGAAAAGTAACTTAGGGATTTTAGACTGTTTTAAATACTGATTGAAAAAAGCCGTCAAATCTTTACCTAAAGCATTGCTAAAATAGGCTACAACTTCATCGGTATCGGTGGTTTTGAAACGAAAGTCTTTATTAAAATCTTTTAATGTTTTCCACCATAACTCATCATCTTCAACTAGAGTTCTCAATGTATTGATCATGTTGCTGCCTTTATAATACATATCAGAAGAGCCTTCTTTATTTACACCATACGGACCTTGTATTGGCGAAAAGTTTCTCACCCTTCGGCGTTGACCATAGATGTAATCGAGTGCTGCTTCTTTGCCATATTCACATTCGACATAAACAGACTCGGCATAGGTTGTAAAGCTTTCATGAATCCATAAATCGGCATTGTCTTTGGCAGAAATATTATTACCAAACCACTCATGCGCCGTTTCGTGAACAATGATGTAATCAAATTTTTTACCTAAACCTGTTCCAGATAAATCGCTTCCTAAATAGCCATTCATGTATTTATTTCCATAGGCAACCGCACTTTGGTGCTCCATGCCAAGATATGGCGTTTCTACCAATTTAAAATCGTCTCTTGCAAAAGGATATTCTCCAAATTTTTCATAAAAGCAAGCCATCATGGGTTTTACTTGTTCAAACTGAGATTTGGCCTTTTCAAGATTGTAAGACAATACCCAATATTCCAATCTCAAATCTTCGTATTGATCAGAGAAATTAACATAATCCCCAATATTAACTGTGATATTATAGTTGTTTATAGGATAAGAGACTTTCCAGGAATATGTCGTGTAGTCCTTATTTTTCCTGTGGGTTTGAATCAACTTTCCATTGGAAACCGCAATTAAATCCTTTGGTACAGATAAGCTAATCACCGCAGAATCTGGTTCATCGCTTTGATGATCTTTGTTTGGATACCATAAACTAGCGCCTGTGCCTTGAACGGCCACCGCTATCCAAGGTTTTCCGTTTTTATCTTTCTTAAACACAAAACCACCATCCCAAGGTGGATTCTTAGCAATAATTGGATTACCGTGGTAATAAAATTTAAGCTGCTTTTCCGAACCTTTGATGAGTTCTTTACCAAAATAGATAAAAACTGCGTTGTACTCTCTTTTGTAGTTTAGTTGTTTACCTTCAAAAACTATGGAGTCGACAATCATGTTTTCAAACAAATCCAATTGCATCACATGTTGCCGTTCTTTAACTTCAAAATCGATTGCATTATAACCTGAAATGGATTTGTCATCAGGATTTACTTCTATATTCAAATCGTATTTAAGCATATCGAAGGCCGTGCGTTCTGGTCTTAAACTTCCTCTTAAACTGTCTGCTCTTGTAAAATTTGTTTTCTTATTTAACATTTGAGCATAAACGCTACAACTCATACATAAACACAAGAGACAACCAATTAATCGCATAAATACATATTTTAATAAAAGTTGAATATAATCAATAATTATTCCTTTTTCAAATGCACCTAGAGTGAGACTATATTAAACCATGAAATAACAACCTTATTCAGTATAAATTTAGAATAAATAAACTAATCTCATAACTACCTACACTTCTATACCACTAAAAAAAGAAAACCTGCAAATACAAAACTTGCAGGTGAAGAATTGGACAACATAAATGATGTTATGTCATTAATTATACTTCAAATCAAAGCGATCTAAATGCATCACTTTGGCCCAGGCCTCTACAAAGTCGTTTACAAATCTTTCTTTGTAATCGTCTGATGCATATACTTCGGCAATCGCTCTTAATTCCGAGTTAGATCCAAAAATTAAATCGACTCGAGAGGCTGTCCATTTTTTATTATTTGTTCCTCTTTCAAACCCTTCAAACTCTTTTTTCATTTCCGAAGTGGCCTTCCACTCGTAATCCATGCTCAATAGATTTCTAAAGAAATTATTATTTAATTGTCCAGGTGTATCGGTCAATATTCCTATATCAGATCCATCATAGTTGGCATCCAAGGCTCTCATTCCTCCAACTAAAACCGTTAATTCTGGCGGTGTTAAAGTTAATAGCTGAGCTTTATCCACTAATAATTGCTCTGGGGAAAGGGTATAATCTTTGTCACTGTAGTTTCTAAAACCATCGGACATTGGCTCTAACAAAGCCATGCTTGCTTTGTCCGTCTGGTCCTGATTGGCATCTGTTCGACCCGCACTAAAAGGCACATTGACAGAGTAGCCTGCTTTTTTAGCAGCATCTTCAATCGCAGCATTACCACCTAAAACAATAAGGTCGGCAAGAGAGACTTTTCTTGAAGAATTAGCATTGAAACTAGATTGAATGCCCTTGTAGACTTTAAGTACTTTTTGTAATACTTCAGGATTATTAGAATTCCAACTTACCTGTGGTTCTAGAGCTATTCTGGCACCATTGGCACCACCTTTTCGATCCGAATCTCTAAAAGTTGCTGCAGATGCCCAGGCCGTACTTACCATTTGTCCAGTAGTTAATCCTGATGCCAAAATCTCTACTTTTAACGCCTTAATATCGCTTGAATTTATCATGCTATAATCTGCTACTGGAATTGGATCTTGCCATAGAAAATCCTCCGTAGGCGCTTCTGGTCCAAGATAGGTGGATTTCGGGCCCATATCTCTGTGTGTTAATTTGAACCAAGCTCTAGCAAAAGCTTTGTCAAATTCTTCTGGATTTTCATAAAATCGTTTAGAAATTTCTTTGTAAATAGGGTCTTTTATCATCGAAATATCGGTCACGAGCATGGTAGGTTTAACCTCTATATTTTCATCGAATGCATCTGGATACATTTTCTCAGGATTCACTGCCTCGAACTGATGTGCGCCTGCTGGGCTTTTAACTAATTTCCATTCGTTTTCAAATAAACTTTTAAAGTAGCCATGATTCCATTTTGTTGGTGTTAATGTCCAAGTGACTTCCAATCCTGAAGTGATAGCGTCTGGACCTTTCCCACTTTTGTAATCGCTTTTCCATCCAAAACCCTGTTCTTCAATAGACGCGCCTTCAGGACTTTTTCCCATATGAGAACCTGGTGCTTTTCCATGTGTTTTGCCAAGGGTATGACCACCAGCAATCAAAGCGACTGTTTCTTCATCATTCATCCCCATTCTTCCAAAGGTTTCTCTTATATCTTTTGCTGCCAATACTGGATCAGGATTTCCATTAGGGCCTTCAGGATTCACATAGATTAGCCCCATTTGTACAGCGGCTAAAGGAATTTCTAAATCACCATTTTTGCTGTATCTTCTGTCATTGGCCAGAAATTCGGTTTCTGCACCCCAATACACATCGCTTTCTGGCTCCCATACGTCTTCTCGACCTGCCGAAAAACCTAAGGTTTCAAACCCCATATTTTCAAAAGCGACGTTACCAGCTAGAATCATCAAATCTGCCCAGGATATTTTCTGACCGTATTTCTGTTTAACAGGCCATAATAATCGTCTTGCTTTGTCTAGATTGGCATTGTCAGGCCAAGAATTTAATGGCGCAAAACGCTGTTGCCCAGCTCTCGAACCACCTCGACCATCTCCCGTTCGATAAGTTCCGGCACTATGCCAAGCCATTCTGATAAACAAACCGCCATAGTTTCCAAAATCGGCTGGCCACCAGTCTTTAGAATCGGTTAAAGTCTTTTCGATATCCCGTTTAAGCTCTTCATAATTTAGCTTTGAAAACTCTTCTCTGTAATTAAAATCGTCGCCTAAGGGATTTGATTTTTGAGAATTCTGTCTTAAGACATCGAGATCAAGGCTGTTAGGCCAAAAAAACTTGTTGGTTGGCCCTTCGTTGGCTACTACAGATCCACTTGAACCATTTCCAAATCCAAAAGGGCATTCGCCTTTGGCTTCGCTGTTTTCTGCAAAACTATCGTTACTTTTCTCACTACAACTCAGGATAAAGAATCCTAAGAACAGGACTAATAATTTAGATTTCATAGTATTTATTTTTTTGAGTTAGACAAATTTACGATAACGTTATCATTTACAAAAACTATATTATCTATATTAATATCTATTTTATAAATAATATTTTATATTTGCATTTATGAATATACAGCAGATAGAATATGTGCTCGCCGTCGTAGATTTAAAAAATTTTCAATTGGCAGCAGAAAAGTGTTTTGTCACCCAATCGACCTTAAGCACGATGATTGGAAAATTTGAAAACGAAATAGACTTAAGGATTTTTAACCGAAAAACCAAACCTGTAACCATTACTAAAGAAGGCAAGGTAATTGTTGAACATATGCGCAAGGCTAAATATGAAATTGACGCCTTAAAAAATGTAGTTTCTGATTTAAAAGGCAAATTAGAAGGCGAAATTCAAATTGGTATTATTCCTACTATAGCTCCTTACCTATTGCCTTTAGTTTATCAGGATTTTGAAAATACAATTCCTCATGTAAAGGTCAAAATTAGAGAAATGACGACTCCTGACATAAGAAAGGCATTAAAAAGCAGAACCATAGATATTGGTATTTTAGCACTTCCTTTGGAAGACAAAGAGCTTGTGGAAACCGAAATATATAACGAACCATTTTTAGTCTATGATTGTACCGGGAACATTTCTTCTTTTGAAGCCACATTAAATGATTTAGATTACGACAAACTATGCCTGCTTGAGGAAGGCCATTGCCTGCGCACCCAAGTATTAAAAATATGCGAAAAATCTTTGATGCATTCTAAAGCCAGAAACACATTTGACTTTCAATCAGGCTCAATGGATAGTTTGATTAACATCACGAAAATCCGAAAAGGCATAACCCTCATACCACAACTGGCTATAAATAGTCTGGTATTGTCCGACGGCGAAACTATAAAACCGTTTACAAAATCACCACCTGCAAGAACGATAGGATTTGCCACGCACAAATATTTTGTAAAAAGAAAATTGAAAGAGCAACTTATTGCCATCATCAAAAAAAATGTGAAAGACATGTTGCCTCAATCTCACCAAAATGAAATTATAAATCCCTTATGAAAACGCTTTGTTTAATTTTTCTTTTTGTTGTCTCTATATCTTGTCAGGATGACACATTAGTAAAAGGTTTTGTTTACGATAGCAAGGCTAAGCCAATAACGGACGTAAAGGTCATAGTCTTTAGCTCTGATATTTTTACTGAAACAAATGAAGAAGGATATTTTGAAATAGACCCCAATGGCAAAAGTGACGAACTTCTTTTTGATAAACAAGGTTTTGAATTGAAGTTTGTAAAAATTGAGAATACTAATGAGCCTTTAAAGGTTGTTCTCTTGAAAAAACAAATTGAATAGCTTTCAACTATACTTAATCTTCATTACATTCGTTTTTTAAATTAGATTCAAAATCGTATTACATGAAGTATATAGTCCTTATTTGTTTCAGTATAATTTTTTTATCCTCAAAAGCCCAACAATCGTTTGCTTATCAATCTGATTTAGCCACCTACCAACAAGCTGTTCAATTGTATGAGAATAATCAATACAAAGCTGCGAAAGCTCTTTTTGAACATGTAAAATCCAGCGATAACAAAACCATAGAAACCAATGCCTCCTATTATTTGGCCAACACTGCCGTTCGCCTCAATGAGCCTGGCGCTCAGCAATTGGTTGAAAATTTTGTAAGCGATTATCCTACTAGTCCTAAACGCAACAATGCCTTTATGGATGTTGCAGAATATCATTACAATACAGGGAATTATAGAGAAGCAAAAAAATGGTTTAAACAAGTCAATACTTCTGGGTTTACCTATGGCGAAAAGGAAAAATTTCAATTTCAGTACGGCTACACCTTATACAAAACCAAAAACTATAAAGGCGCAAAACGCTATCTCGAAAAACTAAGAACCTCTGCAAAATATGGTGCCGATGCCAAATATTACATCGGTTACATGGCGTACAAAGAAGACAAGTACGAAGAAGCTACGGCCAATTTTGAAGAAGCCCAACAACAAGGCTCCAACAAAGAGTTGTCTTATTTCATGAGTGACATGAATTTCAAATTAGGAAATTTTAAAAAAGCCATTCAACTTGGGCTTGAAAAACTGGATAAATCCAATCGTGTTGAAAAATCCCAACTTAATAAAATTATTGGTGAGAGTTATTTCAACTTAAAGCAATACGACAAAGCTATTCCATACCTTCAAAATTATGAAGGCACTAGAGGAAAATGGAACAATACCGATTATTACCAATTGGGATATGCCTTTTACAAACAAAACGATTTCGAAAATGCCATTTCTGAGTTTAACAAAATCATTGATGGCGAAAATGCTGTTGCACAAAACGCGTATTACCACCTCGCACAGTCTTACATTAAAACGGACAAAAAAGCTCAAGCCTTAAATGCCTTTAAAAATGCCATGGAAATGGATTTTGACAATACCATTCAAAAGGATGCGTTTTTAAACTATGCTAAATTAAGCTATGACATAGGCAACAGTTACGAAAGCGTTCCCGTGGTATTGAACAGGTTTATAGAAACTTATCCGAATAGCGAGGAATCGTCTAACATCAAAGGGCTATTAATAGACTCCTATTTAACCTCCAAAAACTACAAAGAAGCGATAGCTTTCTTAGAAAAGAGTAAAGATTATAACGACAAAATTATTTGGCAAAAAGCAAACTACTTGTATGCCATCGAGTTTTTTGAAGCTTTTGATTACAAAAATGCTATAAAATACTTTGACGAAAGCTTGTCTAAAGCCTTGGACAACAGCATAATTTGTAAAGCAACGTATTGGAAAGCAGAGTCTCAATTCATTCTAGGAAAATACGATGAGGCGCTTTTAGGTTTTAAGACATTTAAAGGCATGGCGAATGCAAAAACTACCGAAGAATATAAGACCATCGATTACGACATTGGTTATGCCTATTTTAAAACTAAAGATTATGAGCAGGCCAAAAATCATTTTGATAAAGCTGCCAAAACACTTAAAAACAAAGACAAAACCTTTGATGCCCTTGTAAGACTTGGAGATACTTATTACGTGACAAACGATTATTGGAGTGCCATGGAAGAGTACAATAAAGCATTGAAAATGCCAGGATATTCTAAAGACTATGTGGCTTATCAAAAGGCTGTGAGTTATGGCTATGTTGGAAAAAACAACACAAAAATCGCTGAGCTGGAAAACTACGTATCTTCCTATAAATCTTCGGTGTATTTGGACGATGCTTACTACCAATTAGGAAACACTTATATTGCTGAAAATCAAACCTCAAATGGACTTCAATCTTACCAAAGTTTGATGAATTCCAGACCACAAAGCCCATTTGTTCCAAAGACATTATCCAAAATTGGCTTAACGTATTACAACACAAATCAATACGATAGCGCCTTAAAAAGTTTAAAAAAATTGGTCGACAAATATCCTGCAACTGAGGAAGCTAAACAAGCGGTGCAAACGGTAAAACTAATTTATATCGATCAACAAAAAACTGACGAATATGCGGCTTGGGTAAGGAGTTTGGACTTTGTAAATATTTCTGAATCTGATATCGAAAACACAGCATACGAAGCAGCTGAAAATAAGTTTATAGAAAATAACCAAACTGCTGCCATCAAAGGTTTTGAAAGCTACCTGAAACAGTTTCCTAATGGCTCTCATGCTTTAAAGTCCAATTTCTATCTCGCTCAATTGTATTACAACAAGGGAAGAACAGATGAAAGTATTCCACACTATAGCTTTGTAGCAGAGGCTTCAAAATCTGAATTTCTAGAAGAATCTTTACGTAAATTATCTCAACTGTATTTGGAGAAAAAGGACTTTGAAAACGCCATCACCTACTTATCACAGTTAGAAACCGAAGCCAATTTTACAGAAAACAAAACCTTTGCCCAATCCAATTTGATGAAAGCCAATTATGAATTGGAGAATTATCAAGAAGCGATCAATTATGCCAATATAGTTTTGGCTTTAGCAGACCTGCCTGAAAATGTAAAAAGCGATGCTTACATTTTTACAGCTCGTGCAGCCGTACAAACTAAAAATATGGAATTGGCAAAATCTGCCTATCAAAATGTCGAGACAATTGCCGAAGGAAAACAAATGGCGGAAGCCATGTATTATAAAGCCTATTTTTTGAATCAAGATGGTAATCATCAAGAATCTAATGACATCATTCAAAACGAATTGGCAAAAAAATATTCGAGATATAGAGAATTTGGCGTGAAAGCTTTGGTCATCATGGCAAAGAATTATTATGCCTTAGAAGATGCTTTTCAAGCCAACTATATTTTGGAATCTATTGTAAAGAATTATGCAGAGGCTTATCCAACTGTAGCCGAAGAGGCTCAAAAAGAACTAGATATCATAAAAGAAAAAGAGGCTAAGACAAATTCTTCTGTGGATAAAGAGTAAATGTTGATTTAGGGATTTAGATTGAATATTAACCCGTCGCATGTTGATTCTAATCATTTCATATCCTGTAATCTTGTAAGCATTTTTCAAAAAAACATGTACCTTTAAACAACAAACATCAAACGCTATCAAAATGACCATCCAAGAATACCTTGACCATGTACCGGAAGACAAAAAAGAGGCTTTTCATCAATTACGACACACCATTAAAGAGCACATTCCAAAAGGCTTTGAGGAATGCATGAGTTATAATATGATTGGATATGTCGTGCCGCATTCCACTTTTCCAGAAGGTTACCACTGCGACCCTAAACAACCTTTGCCATTTGTAAGCATAGCCGTTCAGAAAAACCACATTAGCCTGTATCACATGGGAATTTACGCCAACAAACCGATTGAAGATTGGTTTAGGGCAGAATACCCAAACCATGTTAAAACCAAATTGGACATGGGCAAAAGCTGCATACGTTTTAAAAACCCTAAAAAAATTCCATTTGATTTAATAGCACAATTAATGACCAAAATATCTGTTGAAGAATGGATTGAAACCTACAAAAAAGCCATTAAAAGATAAGTTCTTTTTTGAAAACGGCTTAGGATTCTTATCGTCTTAGTTAGCATTTGGCAAAAATGTATTGCTAGAGATTCATCATTCAAGACCAACTTTTGATGAATAATACATCTTTCTATTCTGTTTGCAACATATCGCAAACCCCTTATTTGACTGCATTTTTCTTTTTAGCTTAGTTTTGTCTATTTAATAATTTGACAATCTAAGCATTAGCATTATACATTGTCTTGATAAGCATAATAGTTTCTGACAATCTTTTCATGAGTTTTTCATAAATTTATGCAAAAAATTTAGTATTTTTATCTATGCTAAATACAAGTTTGTCAAATATTGAATTTACTGATTTACTTGACCTTAAAACCATCCAAAAGTTTCAAGACACCTTCTCTGATGCTACTGGAATAGCATCTGTAATCACGAAAGTAGACGGAACACCAATCACCAAACCAACAAATTTCTGTACTTTTTGTTCCTTAATACGTCAAACGGAAAAAGGGCTTGAAAACTGCTCAAAATCTGCCACTGCCATAGGCAAACAACTTAAAGGAGGACCTATGTTCCATAAATGCCTGAGTGGCGGTTTATGGGATGCTGGCGCAAATATTTCTGTAAAAGGCCAGAATATTGCCATTTGGTTGATTGGACAAGTGTATGCTGAAGAAACCGATGAAAATGAAATATTGGAATACGCCAGAGACATAGGAGCTGACGAAAATGAATTAATGGAAGAATTGAAGAAGGTCACGAGAATGCCTTTGAAACAATTTGAAAAAATATTGAACTTGTTGCACATTTTTGCCAATGAACTTTCCAACAAAGCCTATCAGAATCTACAATTAAAAATTCACAAAGAACATTTAGAGATTTTGGTAAATGAAAAAACGCAAAAAATTGAAGCCACAATTCAGGAATTAAAGATAGCTAACGAACAATTGAAGGATAAAAATAACATTATTAATCAAAGAAATATTTCATTGAACACTGCTTTACAACAATTGAAAGAAGCTCAGGCACAAATAATTCAATCGGAAAAATTAGTTTCCTTAGGCATCTTGACAGAAGGTGTAGCACACGAAATCAATAATCCATTAAACTTTATAATGGGTGCTTATTATGGTCTAGAAAAAATTCATTCACAAAAGTCTTATGAGCAAAATTCTGAGAAACTTTCAGTTTTAATAGATGCGTTAAAAACAGGTGTAGATAGGATAACAACTATAGTTTCCGGTCTAAATGAATTTAGCCATGACAGTACATCACACAATGAAAAGTGTGATTTACATGCCATAATTGACAACTGCCTAGCGATGCTTTACAACCAGACAAAACATCGGATAAGCATAAACAAGAACTACGAAGAAAACAACTTAATAATAAATGGCAATTCGAGTAATCTGCATCAGGTGTTTTTAAATATCTTGCTCAACTCGATTCAAGCAATACCTAAAAAAGGAGAAATTACTATCAAAACCATTTCACAAGACAGCAATGTTGAAATTCTTTTTGCTGATGACGGCGAAGGTATAAGTTCCGAAAATTTGAAAAAAATAACCGATCCTTTTTTTACGACCAAAGAACCTGGAAAAGGAACAGGGTTGGGATTATCAATTTCGTACAAGATTATCAAAGAACATAATGGCATCCTTCTGTTCTATTCGGAATTAGGAAAAGGAACGCTGGTGACTATCAAATTGCCAAAAATGAATTAATGATGAAAGAAAAATCAAAAATAATATATGTCGATGATGAAGACATCAACTTGCTCATGTTCGAATTTAACTTTTCTGACCATCATGAAGTCATTACTGGCCATAATGGTGCCGAAGGTTTGGAGTTATTACACAAAAATCCCGATGCCGATATTATTATTAGCGACATGAATATGCCGAATATGACAGGCATAGAATTTATTAGAAGAGCAAAAGCAAAATACCCCGATAAAAGCTTTTTTATCCTTACAGGTTATGAAATAACCGAAGAGATAAGGGAAGCATTGGACTCTGGTTTAATTCATAAGTATTTTAAAAAACCTTTTAATGTTAAAGAAATTAAAGCCGAATTAAATAAATAGTTCGGCTGTTCTTTTATCTACATCGCTTATGATGAGCACTTAGTGTACAAATCAAGAAACTTTCGAAGCATATTTATCAAACTTTAAGAGCCAATGTGATGGCTGAATCCTTTTCAATTTTACCCTGTACACTGGTATAAAATTATTGACTACAAAAAACAATGAGAATTTCAAATGAAAATCAAATTTTTAATTATATTCACATGATATAAAGGTTTTAGATTGTAGCCTACATTTTTTGTAAAATATTTTAAACTATGGATCCAGAATTAATTAATTTATTAGGAACTTATGCGCCAACTGCCGTAATATTTTTAATCAGCCTCTTAATACTTTCTATTGTTAGAAAAAATCGTGATCGCCAACAGGATTTCGAAAATAAAAGGAAAGAGAATGAAAAAGTAATCGCTCAACAATTAAAGGTTATTCAAGAACAAGCTAAAAAGATTAATAAAAAACAAAGCTATATTCAAGAAAAGTCTAATTCTAATTTGCTCAATAAGATACAGCAGACATTATCCCATGCTAAAATTCAGGAAACAACTGGAAATGATTACGGAGGATACATCGCCTTAGACTTAGCAAACCAACAGAGAGGAATATTCCAAGATTTATTTAAAGGCTTTGAAGATTTTGCAGAATTGCGAGGCTATTCAATTTCGTTTTCTGTAGACAATTCGATACCAAATAAGGTGTCTTTCAAGTTTACAATTCAGGATACTGGCGTTATCTTTAGTCCTCAAACCGTTTGGGACGACCTCAAGGACTACTTGGAAAGAATTAAAAATGGCGATGATCTTGATAATTTGCCCATTTTCATTCCAACAGAAAAACATAAGATCGTTCTGACCACTTTGAAAAACAGAATCAATTTTTTAAAATCTAACTATCATCTCCAAAAAAACGTCACCGAGTTTTATGACGGTCTAATTGATAAATTTAATACTCCAAATACGGGAATAGCGACTTTACCACCTGTATTTTTAGAATCTGATAAGGCAAACGCTGATCAAGTTCTGTTACACAACACACCTAAGGACATTGAATTCGAAGACATTACTGCCTTAGAAAACAGGATTGACATTGGCAAATCTTTTGTTGAAAGAAAAAAACAACTTGACAATCTAGAAGAGCTTATTAACAGCATTAAACTGGATGATAGCGTTGGAGAAAAAAAGAAAGAGAAGCTTGTCTTGAACCTGACAAAGGTAAAAACTGAAATTGAGGAAGAGAATGAACCCGACAAAACCAAAATAAAGAAATGGTTAGAAAAAGCAAAATCTATTTTGGATGAAGAGACTTTTCAAGAAGAAGTCATGAAATTAAAGGATGCTGTTTACGAATCATTCAATTTTGAATTATCCGATGAATCATAATGCAATTATTTCTTAGACCTAGTAGTGTTTGATTGATGTTTGCATATAACCAACTTTGCCAAAATCTTGAATAAAGATATTTTGTATAAGCAAAATCAATCCGTACACTAAATCAAGGTTGCCGAAATTTGCATTAGCTTTTGCCAAAGCCAAAACAACTAAACTAAAAAAATCAATACCTAAATAATCTCAGCATTTATGCCTGCTTCAAGGATTCTGGTGCAGCGCGGTTTTAAATCTTTATATTCGCCTGTTTTTACGGCACACTTTCCGTTATAGTGAATAATTAGGGTGCACTGTTCAGCTTGATGCGGATTATGGTCACAAGTGTCTATCAAGGTATCTATAACGTGGTCAAATGTATTGTGATCGTCATTATATACTATAATCTCATGTTCGCGAGATACCATTTCATCTACTACTACATCTTCTTTAACTTGTTCTTTATAAGCCATAAAACAAATATATAATAGAATTTTTATAATCTTACATACTTAGAACAAATCCAATTATTTTTTAATTGGTGTTTAACAAATTTCAAATCATGTTGTTCCGCGACTTGATTTATGAGGTCCAAATCTTCTTGGTAGAATCCGCTAAGAAACAACAAGCCTTCGGATTGAAGATGTTTGGAATATGTAGAAATATGTTCTAATAATATATTCCTATTGATGTTTGCCAAAATAATATCAAAATCTCCTTCAATTTGCTCTGCACTTCCTAGTTTTGGTGTAATGCATGAGCAATTGTTTCGGTCTATATTTTCAGAAGTATTTTCAAAACACCATTGGTCATAGTCGATTGCGCTGATTTGTGTTGCGCCTCGCATTTCGGCAAGAATTGCCAAAACACCTGTACCACAACCCATATCCAACACATTTTTATGGATTAAGTTTTCCTCAAGTAAGGCCAACATCATCATATGAGTTGTGGCATGATGTCCAGTACCAAAAGACATTTTTGGTTCTATTACAATTTCAAAATCAACATGAAAAGGCTCATGAAATGGTGCTCTTATCACACATTGTTCAGATATTATTACAGGTTTGAAGTTGTCTTCCCAAGTCTGATTCCAGTTTTGATCTGGCAAGTCCTTTGAACTAAATGTAACAGAAAACGCCTCGTTTTCAAATATTTGACAGGCTTTTACATCATCTAAATTAAAAAGTTCTGTTTTGATGTAAGCTTTAAGAACATTATCTTCTTCAGAAAAACTTTCGAAATCAAGCTCGCCTAACTGAGCAACTAAAATCTGTTGCCCAATTTCTCGCGGTTCAACTGTAAAACAAACTTCTGTGTAAGACATGAGGCTTAAAAACCGTTTACGATAGCTAAGAAATCATCTGCTTTTAAGGACGCTCCTCCAATCAAACCGCCATCAACATCTGGTTTAGAGAAGATCTCTTTGGCATTATTAGGCTTTACACTACCACCATATAAAATGGAGATATCATCAGCCAATTCGTCTGTGTACTTTTTACTTACAATTCTACGAACAAATTTATGCATTTCTTGAGCTTGTTCTGGCGTAGCTGTTTCTCCAGTACCGATGGCCCAAACTGGTTCATAAGCCAACACAATGTTTTTCCAAGCCTCTGCTGGCAAATGGAATAAGGATTTCTTAATTTGACTCCCAACTTCCAAAAGCTGATTATCAAGCTTTCTATCTTTTAGCGTTTCGCCAAAACAAAATATAACTTCCATTCCATTGGCAAGAACAGCATCGACTTTAGAGGCCAACAGCTCATCTGACTCCTTAAAATACTCACGGCGTTCAGAATGCCCAATGATAACAGTATTTACACCGGCACTTTTAAGCATTTCCGCAGAGACTTCTCCCGTGTATGCTCCGTTGGCTTCTTGGTGCATGTTTTGTGCAGCAACCTCTATTTCACTGCCTTTGACAGCAGTAACGGCTGTGGTCAAACTTACAAAAGATGGTGCAATAATGACTCTTGCGCCATTATCAACATCTTGCAATTTCGATTTTAAATCGGCTACAAGTTGTTCTGTTTCTGCGACAGTTTTGTTCATTTTCCAGTTTCCAGCAACAATATTTTTTCTCATGGTTTAATTATTTTAAGATTGGTATCTCACTCTTGGATCTAACCAAGTATAAATTATATCTACAAATATATTGATTAAGATAAACATAAGCGCAATGATAAGTACTGCGCCCATGATTATTGGTAAATCTAGTGTCTCCAAAGCGTTTACAATTTCCTTCCCTAAGCCATTCCATCCAAAAATGTACTCGACAAAAACAGCTCCAGCAAGCATGGAAGCAAACCAACCAGAAATTGCTGTAATGACGGGATTAAGTGCGTTTTTTAAGGCGTGTTTGTAAATTACATTAAATTCTGAAAGTCCTTTGGCCCTCGCTGTACGGATATAATCTTCGGCCAATTGTTCCAATAAAGCATTTCTCATTAATTGGGATACAACAGCTAATGGCCTAATGCCTAGAACTATAGCAGGAAGCAACAAATTTTTAAGGATAAGTCGCCTTTCTTCACCAAAGTCATCCAATTCGTAGAGATTACCTGTCATGTTCAAACCAGTGATATCCCTTAAGACAAATGCAAAAAACCATGCAAATAAAATAGCGCTAAAAAATGAAGGCACACTCATGCCTAAAGTACTTAAAATCTGAATGCTTCGATCTATAAATGAATTTTGAAAAATTGCCGATATGATCCCTAATAAAATCCCAATCAGCAATGCAAAGCTAATAGCACTTATTGCCAAAATAGCCGTATTGGGTAATGTTTTACTGATAATTGAAGCTACCGAAAGACCATTTTGCTGAAAAGATTCTCTCAAATACGGAAGCTTTAAAGCCACATCAAAATCTGAAAATGAAAATAATGTTACACTCGTATATTTTCCTGAATTTAAACTCGTGTAATGGCTATCACTATTTTTATGAAAAGAAATAGGAGCCAAATCATTTAAATAGTACAAGTATTGAATGCTGACGGGTTTATCGAACCCGTATTTTTTTTGAACTTGTAAAATTTGTTTCTCAGATTGATTATCGCCCAACATCATTTGTGCTGGATCACCTGGAAGTACTGAAAACAAAAAGAAAATAACAGTTGTCACCCCAAACAAAGTTAAAAGGGCGTAGCCTATTTTTCTTAATACTACTTTTATCAAACCAGTTTAATACTTTGCGTCAAAGGTAAACATTTTAAGAACGTTGCCTAACGGCTTCATAGGTCAAAATTGCTGTGGAAACCGAAAGATTTAGTGAGTCTAATTTGCCTTTCATAGGAATGTTTACTGCACATATGTCGGACTTATCTCTCCAAAACTCACTTAAGCCATGCGCTTCACTGCCCATAATGAATGCTGTAGGCTTGGAATAATCTTCGTTTAAATAATCATTTGAGTTTTGAAGTGTGGCAGAGAAGATATTTATGTTGTTATGTTTTAAAAATTCATAAACCTTTTTGTTACTGCCAGTAGCGATGCTATTTGTAAATATAGCTCCTAAACTTGATCGTATAGTGTTCGGGTTATACAAATCCGTTCGTGGTTCTGCGATGATCACAGCATCTATTTGAGTAGCATCTGCCGTTCGAAGTATTGCTCCAATATTACCGGGTTTTTCAGGAGATTCCAATACTAAAATTAAAGGATTTGTTGCCTTTAATTTGAGATTTTCAACAGCATGAGATGGTGAGCTAAAAATCCCAATAATACCTTCTGTTCCAGACCTATACGCAACCTGTTCATAAACTTGGTCTGAAATTTCAACGACTTCGGTAGTATTATTCAGATTTAGATTGCCTTTGTAAATAGTGGTATTGATAAATATTTTTAAAGCCTGAAAACCTGCTGAAATGGCGATATTTACTTCTCTGTAACCTTCAACAACAAAACAATTATCTTTTATCCTGATTTTGGATTTGCTTTGTAGTAATTTCAGATATTTTATCTGCTCATTTTTAGTGCTACTGATCTTCATTTTCAGAATTTAATTGTTAAATATATTTTAATATTTTAAAAATAACAGGACTTCAACTTTCTTAAAAACAATACGTTATCATTTATAATAAAAATAAAATTTATTTATGGCATCGTAATTGTTTAACGTGAAAGTATAAATCAAAACACGATTTAGACATTGATTTTCAAAAGTACTGGTTTTTTTATTTAGGAATTAAAAAGTCATAAAGTAAAGTACAAATGAATCATACTAAAGAGTTTTTGAAAAGACAATTAAACGATATTTATTTAAAACCAAAATTTAGTTTTAACAGAAAATAGCTAGTAATAAATTGTTACTTTAACCTAAAAATTAAATATGAGACATATATTTCCACTTTTAGTAGTCCTTTTTCTTTGGAGTTGTCAATCCAATGCGCAACAGAATAAAACAAAGAAAGCGTATGAAGTTACAAAGACAGATGCAGAATGGAAGGCAGAATTGACTGAGTTAGAGTATTTGGTGCTCAGAAAAGAGGCCACAGAAAGACCATTTACCAGTGAGTTATTAGATGTTAAGAACGAAGGCACATTTGTTTGTGCAGCATGCCAAAACCCACTTTACGAAACCAAACATAAATACGATAGTGGTTCAGGTTGGCCAAGTTTTGACAGGGCAATAGAAGGTAGTTTAGATTATTCTTCGGATCGAAAGTTAGGATACAAGAGAGTCGAACTCCTTTGTGGTAAATGTGGTGGACATTTAGGACATATGTTTAACGATGGGCCGAAACAAACGACGGGAAAGAGACATTGTATTAATGGTATAGCCTTAGATTTTATTCCAAAACAATAGATATGAGCAAAGAAAAAAATTTAGATTGGAAATCAAAATTATCTCCTGAGGAGTATCATGTGCTGAGGGAAAAAGGCACAGAACGGCCTTTTACAGGTAAGTACAATTTGCATTTTGCCAAAGGAACTTATGTATGCAGAGGTTGCGGAACACCTTTGTTTAAAAGCAATTCTAAGTTTGACAGTGGTTGTGGATGGCCAAGCTTTGACGAAGCTATTGAAGGTGCCGTGAGATACGAGCCAGATCATTCCTTAGGCATGCGTCGCATCGAAATTTTATGCAATAATTGCGATGGTCATCTCGGACATGTATTCGACGATGGACCAACAGAAACCGGACAACGGTATTGTGTTAATTCACTAAGTATAGATTTTAACCCTAAAAACAATGAGTTATGAAAAAGTATTTATTAATGATTTTAAGTGTAGCATTTTTAAGCTGCGAAGGCCCAGTTGGCCCACCAGGACCTCCAGGATTTGATGGCGTGAATATATTAGGAAATGTATTTGATGTTGTTGTCGATTTTTCGCCAGCAAATGCATATTCTAGCCTGATTCCTTTTCCGAATAATATCGAGGTGTTCGAAAGCGATGTGGTGATGGTGTATCTGTTAGAACAGCAACTAAACGACCCTACAGGACCAATAGATGTTTGGACACCGCTCCCGCAAACATTTTTTGTAGATGGCGGATTGCAGATGGTCTATAACTTTAACTATACATTCTTGGATGTCAATTTATTTTTGGATGGCAACGTGAATTTAGACACTTTGGGTTCGGCTTTCACAAACAATCAAGTGTTTAGAATTGCGGTGTTACCGGCAGATTTTTCAGAAGTATTTAATGTGGATATTAATAACTACAACGACGTTATCAATGTCTTACAATCTCAAAACCCTGATTTCGAGATACAAAGTCTTCGTTAGGTGTCATAATGGCATTATGTTTTGAAGTAAAAAAGACATAATGTCATTAAAAAACTAATGGTATAGGATTTGACTATTTGTTATTGAATTTAAACTTAAAAAATTAAACGTTATGAATGCAATGACAAAAACAAATAGAGGATGGTTACCAAATATATTGGATGATATATTTGAAGAAAGATTAACCGATTCACGTTTTAAAAATTTAAGCACCTTACCAGCGGTAAATATTCAAGAAAGTAAAGACCGATTTACAATAGAATTAGCTGCTCCTGGAAAGGCTAAAGAAGATTTTAATATCGAATTGGACAACGATTTATTGACTATCTCTTCAGAAAAGAAAACAGAACAAACAACAGCAGATAAAGCTAAGAATTACACCAGAAAAGAATTTAGTTACCAAAGCTTTAAACGCAGTTTTACACTTCCAGAATCCATTGATGTTTCTGCTATAAAAGCCAACTATGAAAATGGGGTTTTAAATGTAGAATTACCAAAAAGAGAAGAAGCCAAAACACAACCAAAACGGCTGATAGACATTAGTTAATGACAATATGAATTAGGTTTTTTTGCCCTAAACTTTCTTATGTTCTCATAAAATAAATTAGAAAGTTTAGGGTAATTTTTTTTCCTAAAATGAGTTTTTAACCGTTTTAGCACCTGCAATGACTTTGGTTTTAAGTGCTTCTTTAAAATCTACTACTTTATTATAAATCACATCGTTGCTTGCTCCCAATATCTGAGCTGCTAAAATGCCTGCATTTTTGGCACCATCTAGTGCCACTGTTGCCACAGGAACGCCACCAGGCATTTGCAAAATTGACAAAACCGAATCCCAACCATCTATCGAATTTCTAGATTTTACAGGAACTCCAATGACAGGAAGCGCTGATACCGATGCAATCATTCCCGGCAAATGTGCTGCACCACCAGCTCCCGCAATGATGACTCCAATATTTCTACTTGCTGCCGTCTTGCTGTAATCCATCAATTTTTCAGGTGTACGATGTGCAGATACAATATCTACTTCCACAGGAATATCAAAGGATTTTAAGATGTCGATAGCGTCTTGCATGACTGGCAAATCGCTTGTGCTTCCCATTATTACTGCTACTGTTTTCATGTATTTCTTTTGTCATGCTGAACTGGTTTCAGCATCTCGTTAACGTTTTACTTTTCTTTTATGCTTAATTATGGCAAAAATACCGATAAACAGGATAAAAAAATAGGCTATTCTTGCAATATAATCACCATGCTTCACATAGAAGGTCATTTTTGATGATACTGGAACAGCAGATTTTAAACTCGTTCGCTCGTCATAATTACTCTTTTCAATCACTTCTCCAAGAGGATCTATAAAACCAGAAATTCCAGTATTCGCACTTCTGGCAACACTTCGGCGTGTCTCAACTGCTCTAAGCTTGGCATAACTGAAATGTTGCTTATGGCCTTGTGTATTATACCACCATGCATCGTTTGTCACGATGCCCAAAACCGTCGCCCCATTGCTAACGTACCCCGTTACAAATTCTCCATAAACAGATTCGTAACAGATGATTGGCGCCACTTTTAGGTTGTCATTTACTTGAAAAACATATCTTTCGTCTTGAGTTGTTTTCATCGCTACTGTTCCTCCTAAGTCAAGCATGACATTTCCTAGAATAGGTTCCAAAATCTCTTTGTATGGAAAGTTTTCGACACCTACTACCAATTTCGATTTATGATAAAACTCTACAGGTTGATTTCTTTTTTGGAAAAAGGCTGAATTATAATCGTTATACCATAGCCCTTCACGAAGCAGGTTGGATACTGGGGTCGTTAATTCAGGGCTTCTGATGAGTTCGTACATCGAAACACCACTCACTAAGGCTATTTTAGGATAAGCAAACAACAGTTGTGAAGAAAACCGATTTGCTTCGCTTATTTGAAATCTATCTAAATCGATACTTTTGGCATAAACTGTTTCTGGCGCCAGAACCAAGGCGGCGTCTTCTGGCTCTTGATTTCTGATTAATTCAAATAGATTGTCAGAAATCATTTTGTTCGATGTATTGTACTTTTCTGTGTAGGGATCGATGTTGGGTTGCAATACAATAATTTCAGAAGATTGATCAAAGGTGTCGTACTGCGATTTTACAAGAAAGGATATAAAAATAGGAATTACAATTGCCGACACAACGGATACTGGCTGCACCAGATTAGAAAAGGTATTTGCTTTCCATTTCAAATACCCATTATATATCAACACGTTTACCACCCAAACCCAAAGTGTTCCGCCAAAAGTGCCTGTATATTCATACCACTGTACCCAGTTGATGTTTTCAGAAAAGGCGTTTCCCAAATTTAACCAAGGCCACGCCAATTCCCAATGCAGATGCATTTTTTCAAAACCAATCCATAAGGCTATTAAAAATACTAATGCATTTCTGTTTGTGGTTCGAACAGCGATAACTTGATAGATTAAAAACACTAAAGCCATCAATGCAGAATTGGCCAATACGGCGAACCACATGCCAAATGAACTTGCAAAATACAGCCAGTTTGTCGTTATGATGTTAAAAATGAAAAAACTTAAATACGCCCATCCAAATGAGTTTAACATGTATAGTTTTGGCTTTTCTTTACGCAGTGTTTGGAAAACGATGAGCAGCGGAACAAATCCAAAAAATATCAGCCCCACATAGCCATAAGTTGGCCAAGCGATGCTTAATAAGAGACCAGAAAAAATAGAAAATCCAAATTTTTTTTGCTTTGCCGTCATTTAAAGTTGATTTATTGTTTAGATGCTAACTAAATTTTTCAAAAGAAATTCAGCTCAATAGCCTCACCACATCCTTCGCAAAATAACTAG
>JAUIFC010000221.1 GCA_030429455.1 Bacteroidia bacterium
TGGTATTGTCTAATTCTCCTATATCTTCTAATGCTTCCAATATTTCACCAAGTTGTTCATCAAAGTATTCTAGTTCAAAGGCATAGTCTAATACGTCATTTTTTACAACTTCAGATTGTGGCCAATAAGGGAAAACAGAATCTAAATCTGATAACTTTTTGTAGCCTACACTTACACCAGTGCCGTATTCGTATTTCCGATGTGGTTCATGCCCACCATACCAAAAATAAAAAGGCACATTTTCCTTTTTTTCTTCCAAAAAGGCCTTGAAATTTGCGGCATAATCTACTTTATTTATGCCTTTTGTTGGCGGCGTCGTTTTTATTTTGTTGTACTTTTTTACAAGTAATTCTCTTTTACTTCCATCTTCGTTTAATGCAGTTCCAGGGCTCCAACCTTTACCGGTATAACCCACATGAAAACCTTGTTCTGATAAGCCTTCAGGCATGGTCTTAAATTTTAATGGAAAATAAGCCAAATGGTTTGCAGCTTCTTCCAGTTGCCATGAATTTCTTCCAGTCAATATTATCGAGCGAGATGGAGCGCATTTGGCATTTGGGGTATAAGCGTTATCGAATAATAGTCCTTCTTGAGCAATCCTATCAAAGGCTGGTGTGCTTACGAAAGTTGAACCATAAGCACTCATATGTTTCCAAGTTGCATCATCTGCAATACAAAAAAGTATATTAGGTTTTTTTGTGGTCTTAACTTCATCTTTTGTTGAGTAGGAAAGCCAAACAATAGTAGCGATAGCCAAGAAGAGTACTTTTAAGAGAATATTAATTTTCATTCATGAACGTTTTTAAGGCCGGAATAGGCAGTAACTCCCATTTTGGCTTCCCATTTTTTTAATTTTGTAATTAACTCTTTGAGCTTTTCAGGTTCTTTACCTGAAAGGTCATTTTTTTCTTCAACATCGTCATTGATATTATATAATTCTAATTTACCACTTCTATAGCCCAATAATTTCCACTCCTTTTCCCTAACAGAAACATAAAGGTCTTCATAAGCTCTGTATCCAAAAACAGCCTCTCTTTCTAACTTAGAATTATTTTTAATCGTTTCATGTAAGGATATGCCATCAATGTTAATATAATCTTTGGGATTGCCTCCAGCTATTTCTACTAAGGTTGGAAAGATGTCTGTAGATTGCACAATCGAGTTATTGACTGTATTGGGTTTTGTATACCCAGGCCATTTTACAATAAACGGGACTCTGGAACCTCCTTCAAACAATGTTTCCTTCATTTTTCCTCCTCTAAAAGGCGTATTTTCAAAATATCCACCTTGATCGGACAAGAATATTATCAGGGTTTCTTTTTCTATTCCTTTGTTTTTTATGGCCTCTAAAACTTTACCAATCGATTCGTCCATTGCTTTTACCATTGCTGCATAGTTGGCAAACTTTCCTTCTAACTTCTTTTTTTGAAAATGCTCTAAAAGATCTTTCCTGCCTTGATGTGGAGAATGAACAGAGTAATAAGAAAAGGTAAGCATGAAAGGTTTTTCATAATTATAGTCTCCAATAAAAACAACAACTTCTTTAGTCAATTTATCCGTTAAATACAAGCCATCGGGGTCAGTATAGGTCCCTTTATTGCCAAAATATGGTGGATAATAGGATTTTGGATGCCCTGCATTAGAAGCCCTTATTTGTTTATCAAATCCTTGATGTATTGGATGAAATTCTTCATGCCCTAAATGCCATTTTCCAACAAAAAGATTATAATAGCCTTTTTTAGATAAGGCTTCTGCATACGTTGTATGTTCAAGAGGTAACCAGTTTCTGGATGGAAATTGGGCAGGATCTCTTTCTAAGTTATGAAATTCGATTTTGGTTCGGCCTTGGGGATCAAAGCCATTTTTTTTTCCACCTGGAATATGCCTTACCATTTGTAAACGAGCGGGATGCTGTCCTGTTAATAGTGTTGCTCTACTTGGACTGCATGTCGGACTAGCAATATAAGCTTGCTCAAAACTTAGCCCATCTTTTGCTAATTTGTCGATGTTAGGGGTTTCTAAAATCTCGTTTCTATAACCCAAATCCGACCAGCCCAAATCGTCTACAAAAAATAAAATTATATTAGGTTTTGAAGGCTTTGTGTTTTCACTTTGCCCATAGACATTCGAGTTTGCAAAAACTAAAATGCATAGGACGACTAAACAAAGTCGAAAATAAGCTAGTTTATTTGTAGGACAACCTAACATTTAGTTTTGGTTATCAAAAGTTAGATTAGAGTTATTTACTTCAAAAATTAGTTCATCTGTATTGGAAAGGTCAGTTGAGTTTTTTATGAATCTATTCCCTTGAATCACAGTGTTTTGTGTGCATTGTATGGATAATGCTCTTTTATTGTAAGAAAAAATGTTATTTGTAATTGAAATGTTTTTAATCCCTTGCCAGTCTGTTGGAGTAGTGCCACTCCATTTTTTGTCAGTATCTGGATTTTTTAGTTTAACAACTTTCATTTTTATGGTACCGCTGTCTTCTTCTTTAAGGTAAGTTTCGTCATAACCACAGTTGTTAAATATATTTTGGTTTATAACGATGTTGTTAGCCATAAAACCTTCACCCCAATCCACACCATTGACCATGGTGATTGCACTTTGCGAAAGGTTTTCAAAAACGTTTTTTTCTATAATTCCGTAAGATGCTTGTATAAGTATGCCATACCTTCTTGCATTTCGGAACGTGTTATTTTTAATTACAAAGGACTCGTTAGAAAGATTGTCTATATAAACAAGATCGTTCTTTTTTGTTTCTCCTACATTTAATTCTTGTTCAATTGGGCGATCAAGTGTAACTCTCATCTGAGCATCACCAAGAAATTTGCTGTCTATTACGTTATAAGCACCTATAAATTTACCTTCTCTTGGGTTATATATTTTTATAACATCCCCTTTTACAACTTGCCATTTTAATATCAGTTCTTTAGGTGATTTTTGCTTTAAAATATACCTTTTTGTCGTTTTTATGTTTATGGCATCGTCGCTATAACCTTCAAACAAGGAATTCTCAATCCAAGGACCAAATTTTCCACCATTAATATGCATACAGTCTGCATTTGCACTGTGTAATCTACCTTCTTTAAGTTTTACTTCGCAGCCAATGATATTCCATTCCTCCATATTGGCAGCTGCATAGCTTCCAGCTGGACTGGTGTAACTTGTGTTGTTTAAATAGGTAATGTTTTTGCTTAACGCTGATTTGAAAATTGTACTTCCATTGGTTCTTGCAACATGAACGTACAAATCTCCAACTTCCATAAACTTTAGTAGTCTTGGTCCAGGCATGGTGATTCTGAAAGTACCTGGTTCAATTTCCTTAAACTTCTTTGAAGCATAATAATGAGGAGCGCCATCTTTTAATTTGCCAGGAATTTTAGGATCCATAAGCATGCCCCAAACACGACTTGCATCTTGAAACATGTTCGTGTTTAAACTCGGAAAACCTTCATCTATTTTAAAATCAAAAGTTTTCCCCTTGACATCTACAGCAATAATTTTTCCTTGGGTGAAAGGAAGAGGATCGTAATCGATAGTAAGATTTTTTACTATTATATTGTTACTTTTAAAGATAGAAAAAAAACCTTTTAGAGGGTTGTGTACTGTTATTTCAGAATCGTTTCCATCGATAATAATGTTACTCGCATTTTTTAATTCGATGATGTGGAACTTGCTGCCACCAGAGGTTAAATCATATCGTCCTTTGTAAAAAGTCAGTTTTACTCCAGTGCCTGTTAAAGAGACTTTTTTACAAAAGTCCAATGCCTTTCGGAATGCATCGGCATCATCTTTTCCATCATCAGGAATAGCACCGAAGTCTGTAAGTTTAACTTCAACAGAAGTAGGGAAATCTAAAAGAGGCAAGTTTCTTTCTGTTCTAAAATGCTCAGGTAATTCAAATTGATATTGAGCTTGAACCTGAATTCCCAAAACTATAACTAGTGATAATATGATTTGCCTCATAGGACTATTTCTTTATAAACTTGACAGTTTGATTGTTATTTAATTTAATCAGGTAAATGCCAGAAGCTAGTGAAGTGACATCAAATTCTCTAAGACTTACATTTTCTTCAGACATTAAATTATGGCCTAGCAGATTAAATACATCTAGAGAAGTTACATTTTGATCAAAGTTAAGTGTGTTTGTTGTTACAGTAGGATATACTATTATTTCAGTATTGTTAAAACCAAAATCGCTATTAGAAAGGCTATTTAAGGCATCATTATAAATGTCTTCAACCTCGCTGCTACACAGTTTGTAATCGAAGTATCTTATGTCTTTAGCTAAACCTTTATACAAAGGGAAAAAATCAATACCGTTTTGAGCAGTATTTACCAATACATCATCACCATGTTTATATTCATCAGACGGAATACCATTTTTGTAAATTTGAATACTATGAATGGAATTATTTTCAGGAACAGTTACACTTATATGATTCCATTGATTAAGGTCTAAAGGCATATCCTGCATCCTTACATAGTTACCATTTGTATCTGTTACTCTTAGCATTCCATTCACTTGTACTTGAATGGCTAGTACTTCTCCAGCATTTGGTCCACCACTGTAAAGCAGTGTGTGGAATACTTGCTGATTAGGTTTTATCCAAAACACATATGATCTCGGTTCGCCTTCAGATGGTCCTATAAATGGTGAACTGTCACTGACATTTATCAGACTTAATGAGCCATTGTTATCTGTATTTATATTAAATGCTTTTCCTCCGACAGGATCTGCAAATCCTTGAGTTATAGTTCCACCATTTGTATTAATCTGAATGCCAACTGCTTGATTTGTGCCAGAATTATTAATTGAAGTATCGTTTGACGATTCGTTAAGCAAAAATTTAAGTTGAGCATCCGGTAGCTGATAGTTATAATCTACAATGCTTAGGTTCGAATTATTTAAGGTGGTCATTTCAATTGGAGAGCTGCCATTGGTCAAGGTGATGTCCTCATCTCTGTGGCACATAAAATTATTTTCTACAGCAATGTTATTAATGTTTTTAAGGTATAATGCTCTCCTGTTGTAAAGTATTGTATTGTCAATAATACGTATG
>JAUIFC010000222.1 GCA_030429455.1 Bacteroidia bacterium
TTGTAGATCTTTTCAAATTCTTTCAATAAATTCTCTCTGGCTTTTTCTTTTAAAATAATGGTTCGTATGTGGCCTAAAAATCTGTCAAATTCATCTCTGCCAAACTCTCCTTCAAGTTTTTCCCACGTTACCGCAAAAGCCTGCCTTTTTCTTTCGTTAGTAACCTCTCCAATATTTAATGATTTCAGAATATCAGAATTTGAAAGTGGGATACCACGGTCATTTAATATTGTGAACAGCCTAAATGCATCTTCCAGACTTTCAGAAGCGACATAGATTACAATAACCTTATTAAACAAAAAGATAGCGAAATCATTTAATTCCTTTTCTGAAAGTTCAGTTAACTGTTGATTAAGGTATATCATGGATTTTGCCATGTTGCTCAATGAAACATTAGAACTGTTTGTAATGACCTTTAATGCTTCATAATCTAATGTACCTTTATCTTTTTTTATAAAATTGTCTACAAAATCTTCTACCTTGTCTCTAATTAAAAATTCAATTCTTATCCTCTCCGGCTGATTACTGAACGGATCTTCTTCTTGAAAGATGGCTTCTTTTGCATTGTTTATTAATTTTGAGTTGGAGCTGATATCCCTTAATACTGCCATTGCCATAAACAATGTTGTCATTCTCTGCTGACCATCTAAAATGTCGCAACTGGTATATGTTACTGACTTACTTGTAACCTTATGTTTTTGAAGAACTACAGAACCCAGAAAATATTCTTTGTTGGGATTATTGTTTTTAGCATAATTTAAATCATCCAGTAGCTCGTCTATCTGTTCCTTCCCCCAAACATAAGAACGTTGGTATTCAGGTACCCTGTACCAATAATCACTAAACAATTTACCGATGTTGATTTTTTTTGCTTCTATTTCCTGAGTATTAATTTCCTTAGACATGTATTATATCAATTTAGTTCTTATAACTTATGTAGTAATGTGCAAATTTTGCACATTAGTTAGAAAAATCGGGATTTCCGATTATTCTTTTATTGACAGTTATTGACAAAAGCCTTTTTTTCGCAGTTAATTGTCAATAACACATCATACAATTCGTTTAAACCATTCTCTCCTGTTTTTGAGTGCTTTGCGGCTGATTTCCTTAACACTAAAATGGTTTTAAACATCATTTATAGACCATTTATAGACCAAAGCCTATTTATTCCGCAAGTATTGGTCTATATATTATTCATTATCCTGATCCTCTTTTTTATTCAATCGTTTAGCAGTTTTATCTATTTGTTTAATAAAATCTTTCTCTACTTTACTCAATTGATTTTTGGTTTTCTCTTTGTACTTTTCATATTCTGTATGTGCTTTTTCAATAGCATTTTTATGACTGATCTTTCCCGCATTGTCTAAAACATCATTACCTGTCATTTTTAAGAAATCATCTAACCGATTGACCCAATCTGCCATATACATTGGATTTCGATTTAATGCTTGCAATTCTGCAATTTCTAAGTAGGCCGTCACTATACGGTTTAAAACATTAAGCTCTTCTTGAGTAAGATAATTTTTTGCTACCTCAGTTTCTTTTTTGGTTGGTTTGTCTCCTTTGTAATTAGTTAAACCTAATTGATTTGAACTTGCGCTCACACGCTTATAAATCACCTCTGCAGCAGTATTGCCATGAGCTGCCCAATGCATTTTGTTTTGTATGGTTTTAAAAAAAGTTTGTGAGACCTCAGCTTTTGGGTCGTAGTCTATACTGGTTGCATAGATGTCTAACACCTTGCGCCAGAATACTTTTTCTGATGAGCGAATGTCTCTAATGCGCTCCAGTAACTCATCAAAATAATTGCCTCCACCAGCTTCTTTAAGCAAGTCGTCATTCATCGTAAAACCTTTAACGATGTATTCTTTAATTCGGGCAGTTGCCCATTTGCGAAACTGCACACCTCTGTGAGACTTTACACGGTAGCCTACTGAAATTACTACATCTAGGTTATAAAAATTTGTTGGCTTGGTAGAAAAATCGGAATTTCCGATTTTTCTCATTGAATCCTCTTTTTCTAGCTCTCCATCACTAAAAATATTTAAAATATGCTCGTTAATGGTTGAGCGTGATTTTTGAAATAACTCACTCATTTGCTCAATGGTAAGCCACACCGTTTCATTTTCTAAACGGGTTTGTATTTTGGTTTGCCCATCTTCAGTTTGATAAATAATGATTTCTGATTGCATAAGCTTTTTTTTAAACTCTTACCTCTACCTTGCCTGTTAATAAATCTTGCATCAATCCTTTTTTGATTTTTTGATGTTTGGCTAAGATTTTTTGCTCTTTTTTAATCAAATTATCAATTCTAATTAATCTTTTAGTAATTTCTTTTTGTTCTTTTGTAAAAGGATATGAAATCCATGTACTCTGAATTCCTCCGATAGTTAATCCATATCTAGTACTGCCACTTGCAATTTTGAAAAAGTACCTTTGGACATTTGAAAGTTTTAGATAATACATTAAAAATATACCTGATATTTTTTCAATATTTGGTCTAAGTATGGCTAAATGATATCCGCAAACTACATTATTTAGATTTTCATATACAACTGAAGGTATTGCTATGTCGTCTGGTGTTTCAGAATCTTTTGTAATTATTACATCTTCTTTTTTTAATGAAAATCGGGACAATTCATTGGTATTAGCTGATCCTTCACTGAAATTTAATCCATTTGTTATAAAATCATTATTATAAGCATCCATATAATTACATAATCTAACAATAGTCTTATTAGGGTATATTTTTTTGTCTACGTTACTTACTCTTACGTCACAAACTTGGTGTAAATTTTCAATCTCCCATTCTTTTGGAATCATACCCAACTCACTTTCTTTATACAGTTCTGGTGCCTCTTCAAAACTTGGGCGTAGTTTCCCGGTATTAAGATCTATCCCACGAGTAAATAAATCCTGCATCATGCCTTTTTTGATGGCTTGGTATTTGGCTATAGATTGTTCTGTTTTTTCTATGACTGCATCAATTGTGTTGAGGATTTTGGCTATTTTTATTTGATATATCGATTTTGGATAACTTATTTTAAGAATCTTGTGCAAATCTTTTGGAACGTGGGGTACTCCAGTTCCTGTTCTTTGGTTTTGTATCCATTTAAATTTGTCTTTAAGAAAGTAATATAAATACAAATTATGTATTTCACTAAGAATAGAAAGTTTAGAAAAAGTAGAACCTACTACGCCATTTAACCCAATTGCAACAAGCCCTGAACGCTCTCCATCCCAAAGCATCAATATATCTTCCTCAGAGCAGGTAATAACCCCGTTAGGATTAGCCCAAATTATTTCCTTACCACTAACTGCATTGGTATTTATCAAAGGTAAATATCCCTCACGATGTATTTCAGATTGTTCTGCAATCTTTCCTTTTTTAAACATTACGAGTTCTCCTATTAGTTTTGTTTTCCAATTACTCATAACCCAACTCCATTAAAAATTTGTTTAATTGCTCAGCGTCTTCATCTCGACTTTTTAAAATAGACTTAATGGTTACATCATATTTTACAAAGAGGTTTTGAATCCTTGATATATAATCGTTAATAAAAGCTTTTACATAGCTTCTATATTGTGATTGTAAGGTATTGAGCCATCGTTCCAGAATTAGAGTTTTAGCCTCTTCTTCAGTTATTTGTTCCCTTGCGGCATCCACCAGTTCATCTTTTTTAGCTTCAGCTGCTTTTATATTGCCTTTTAGGTCTCGCAATTCTTTGGCAAGTGCGTTGTGTTTTTTAAGTTGGTTGTTAATCTCAATTTTTAACCCCTCGGCATTTTTAAGCTGGCTACTTTCTAAACTATCTATCTTTTGGGTAATATTCGCTATTTCATTTTTATCGGCTTTATCGCTGTTTTCTAAAATCTTAAGCGCAGATTTGAGTTCTTTTAGTTCTTTTTTAAAACTTCTAATATTGGTATTTTGGGATTTTAGCTTGGTCTTTAAGCTCTTAACCGTTTCTTTGGATAAGATTCCGGTATCATCTTCGTCCTCATAATCTTCATCTTCTGCAGCACTAAAAAGACCTTCCAGCTCTGCAATACGGGTTTTGTCATTTTCTATTTGCTCTAATACTTCTGGAAACTGGCTCTGCAAAATATCTTTTTCAGGGATTAATTCGGGACCCCAGCCACTGGCAGCAACACTTTTGAAATCAAATTTAAGCTCGTCCCAAAATTGTGCAAAGGCACCACGTATTTCATGTTCATCTAAGGCGTTAAAGCGGTTTAAATCTTCTATGATAGCCGGCATTACCTTTTTACGAAGAGAAGCTTGGTTTTTGGTCTGAGGTAAGTTTTCAAAATCTGCTTTAAATTTATTCCACCAATCCGTGATGTGAATTTCATATTCTGCATACTTTTGCTGTACTTCGTTACTGGTTTCAATGATTTCTTTGATGCTGTCTTTGCTTTTTACTGCCTCAGTAAACTCAAAAAAATCATCATCTCTGGCATCAAACAGGATATTATTAAGACCAAATAAAGCCTCAGACTGATGGCTTAGTGCTTCAACCTCTTCACGAGGAATGCCACCATTAAGGTGAGCCTTTACATTTTGTGGTTCAGGTTCCGGCGAGTTATCTACATACCTGCGAATGTTGAGGTTGTAGTCTTCTTCCTTGATTTCGTCAACAGAAACCAGACGGCTGTATTTAGGAATTTCAGCCTTAGAATTATAGGTATTGGTGATTTTTTCAATATCCTCCGGACGCAGTTTATTTTGGTTTTTCCCTTCTTTGTATTCTGCATCGGCATTGATAAAGAGGATGTCTTTGCGGTCTTTAGCATTCTTTTTATTAAACACCATAATACAAGCCGGAATACCTGTACCGTAAAACAAACCAGACGGTAGGCCAATGATGGCTTCTAGTATTCCTCGGCTAATGAATTTTGTTCTGCATTCTTTTTCATCACCACCTCGGAACAAGACGCCATGAGGCATTACAACAGCCATCTTACCGTTGTTTTTTAGTACACTTGTCATATGCTGTACAAACATAAAGTCGGCTTTCTTTCCACTTTCCGGCATGAAGGTATGGAAACG
>JAUIFC010000021.1 GCA_030429455.1 Bacteroidia bacterium
GGTATAACCGACGATATTGATTCTGATCCTGCAGACCCCTGTCTACCCGTTCAATCTGCCGGTTATACGGGATTTGAAGCAAGCAATACGATTTGGCAGGCAGCCGACTGTGATGGCGATGGTTTAACAAATAATGAAGAAGCTATCTGTGGTAGCGACCCTTATGATATTTCAAGTTTTTGCACAAATACAAATTTTACTTTGGCACCTAATGGAATGACCTGTTTATGCCCTGCTGCTGCAGAAGGAGAATCAGGGACACTACTAATTAATGGAGTTCCGAAGACATTTACCAAGCGCACTAAAGCAGATTTTGAAATACTTATAACAGTAGATCAAAACGATCCACAAATTGCTTTGACTTGTACCAGTGGTATTACTGATTTGTCAGGATTGTTTAATGAAGCAGATTCATTTAACCAGGATATTTCCAGTTGGGATACCTCTGCTGTTACCAGTATGGCATCTATGTTTTCAGGTGCGACTTCCTTTAACCAGGATATTTCCAGTTGGGAGACTATTAATGTTACAAATATGACAGGAATGTTTGCAGGTGCCTCTTCATTTAATCAGGATATTTCTACTTGGGATACGTCAAGTGTTACAAATATGAATTTAATGTTTTTTGGTGCAACTTCCTTTAACCAGGATATTTCTAGTTGGTGCGTGCCATTAATTTCTACTGAACCAAATGGTTTTGCAGATGGTTCGCCATTGAATAATTTATCCGATAATAAACCTGCTTGGGGAACGTGTCCTGATACCGACGGAGATGGTATAGCCGACGATATTGATTCTGATCCTGCAGACCCCTGTCTACCCGTTCAATCTGCCGGTTATACGGGATTTGAAGCAAGCAATACGATTTGGCAGGCAGCCGACTGTGATGGTGATGGAGACAGTAATAGCGATGAGTTTATTTGTGGCAGCGATCCTTATGATAATACGAGCATAGCCATTTGTGACAATACAGATTTTACATTGGCTCCTAATGGCATAACCTGCTTATGTCCGGACGCAGCCGTTGGAGATTCAGGTACGTTATTGATTAACGGAATTTCAAAAACATTTACCAAGCGCACTAAAGCAGATCTTGAAATACTTATAGCAGCAGATCAAAACGATCCACAAATTGCTTTGACTTGTACCAGCGGTATTACTGATATGTCAGGATTGTTTAATGAAGCAGATTCATTTAACCAGGATATTTCTACTTGGGATACGTCAAGTGTTACATATATGGATTTTATGTTTTGGGGTGCAAATTCCTTTAACCAGGATATTTCCAGTTGGGACACTATTAATGTTACAAATATGGCAGGAATGTTTGCAGGTTCTTCATTTAATCAGGATATTTCTACTTGGGAAACGTCAAGTGTTACAAATATGGAAAGAATGTTTGCTGGTGTAACTTCCTTTAATCAGGATATTTCCGGATGGGATACTTTTAATGTTACAGATATGACATCAATGTTTGTTGATGCATATTCATTTAATCAACCACTTAATAATTGGAACACTTCAAATGTAACCTCTATGGATTTCATGTTTGCATCTGCAACTTCATTTAATCAGCCACTTAATAATTGGGATACTTCTAATGTAACCTCTATGGATTATATGTTTTTTGATGCCTCTTCATTTAATCAGGATATTTCTAGTTGGTGCGTGCCATTAATTTATTTTGAACCAAATGGTTTTGCATTTGGTTCGCCATTGAATAATTTATCCGATAATAAACCTGCTTGGGGAACGTGTCCTGATACCGACGGAGATGGTATAACCGACGATATTGATTCTGATCCCAATGATGCTTGTTTACCGATACAATCCTCAGGATATACTGGTTATGATGCCAGTAATGCTACTTGGCAAGCAGCCGATTGTGATGGTGATGGAGACAATAATAGCGATGAGGATATTTGTGGCAGCGATCCTTATGATTCATTGTCTTCGTGTCCTGATACCGACGGAGATGGTGTTCCTGATTATGATGATACTTCTCCTACAGATGCCTGTCTGCCCTTACAACTCGTCGGTTATACCGGTTATGATAGCATTAACACCACATGGCAAGCAGCCGATTGCGATGGTGATGGAGACAGTAATAGTGATGAGGATAGTTGTGGCAGCGATCCTTATGATTCATTGTCTTCGTGTACTTCAGACACTGATGGTGATGGTATTTTTGATGTAAGTGATTCGAATCCTACAGATGCCTGTCTGCCCGTACAATCGGCAGGATGGAATGAATATAATGCTAGCAATTCTATATGGCAGATAGCAGATTGTGATGGTGATGGTTTTACTAACATAGATGAGGTATCTTGTGAAAGTGACCCTTACGAAATTTCAAGTATACCTAGTTGTGAGAACTCAAATTTTACATTGGCTCCTAATGGTGTCACTTGTTTATGTCCTGATGCCTCTCTTGGAGAAAATGGGTTATTGTTTATAAATGGTGAGCCAAAAATTTTCACTAAACGTACTAAAGCAGAGCTCCAAACACTTATTGCAACAGATGCAAATAATCCTCAGATAGCACAGACGTGTACAAGTGGTATTACAGATATGTCAGGATTGTTCTCAAATGCGACTTCTTTTAATCAGGATATTTCTACTTGGGATACGTCAAGTGTTACAAATATGGCAGGTATGTTTGTTGGTGCAACAACATTTAACCAACCTCTAGACTATTGGAACACTTCAAGTGTAAATACTATGATTAATATGTTTGCTAATGCATCTTCTTTTAATCAGGATATTTCTACTTGGGATACGTCAAGTGTTACAAATATGGCAGGTATGTTTAGTGGTGCAACAACATTTAACCAACCTCTAGACTATTGGAACACTTCAAGTGTAAATAATATGTATGATATGTTTGCTAACGCATCTTCTTTTAATCAAAACATTTCGAGTTGGAACACTTCAAGTGTTACGGTTATGATAGGAATGTTTAGAGGTGCCTCTTTATTTAATCAGGATATTTCTGGATGGAATACTTCTGGCATTACTAATATGTATGAGTTATTTAGCCTCGCATCTGCTTTTAATCAGGATATTTCAAGTTGGGACACCTCTAGCGTTACAAATATGAGTCGTACTTTCAACGGCGCAACATCATTTAACCAGCCACTTGATAATTGGAACACGAGTAATGTAACAGATATGAGTCAAACTTTTCAAGGTGCGAATGCATATAATCAACCACTTAATAGTTGGAATACCGCTAACGTGACGTCTATGAAAACTATGTTTGCCGAGGCCACATCATTTAATCAGGATATTTCTGGTTGGAATACTTTTAATGTTACAGATATGGAAGGTATGTTTAGTATTGCAACAGCATTTAACCAACCCCTTAACAATTGGAATACTTCAAATGTTTCAAATATGATTGGTATGTTTGCTGGAGCATCTTCATTTAATCAACCGCTTGATAATTGGGATACTTCAAGTGTTTCGAACATGGTTGCCATGTTCTGGAATTCCACAAACTTTCAGCAGGATATTTCCGGTTGGTGCGTACCTTTGATTGCTTCAGAACCAGGTAGTTTTGCACAAGGTTCTGCTCTTGATGGATTACCCAATAATAAACCTGTTTGGGGTACGTGTCCATAAAATTATATGTTTTGTGTATTATAAGGGTGTAGTATAGATAATTTTATTTAACTTGTAATCGGGTGATTTTGCATGGTCGAAATCACCTTTTTTATGCGATGTGAATTAATTTGGTATAAATCTTCAAAAATAGTTTTAACTTTAGTAGGGTCTGCTGAAAAAGGCTGTCATATGCCAGATTTAAGGCGACAAGACGCAGATGTATTATAATACTTCAAGTCGAAGGCAACGAAAAAGATGGCATGCGACGGACTAACACAAATCAAGTTTAGAATTTGTTTATTTGTAAGATATATAAATCCAAGTGACGCAATTAAATTAGTGCAAGAAAACATTCTGACTTTTATTGAAAAACCTTGCACTTATTCGTTTGTTGTGACTAGTCATCTATTGCGAATTCTATAAACACGTGTTTTTCAGCAGACCCTAAGTAGGCTTAAATTTATACTAGACTAAACTTCTTAAACACTTCAATTACAGCATTTAACAAAGATGACGTAAAGATGTCATAGACTTGGCGCAAGTGTCAGAAGAGGTTGTATTTAATTTTGTCGATGAATTATTAAATACAAAACACATGAAAAAAATAGTCTATCTCTTTATATTCAATTTGATTTCAATATTGAATTATAGCCAAACTATTGAGTCACAAATTGACTCTATTTTATCTAAAACTTACGCAAAAAATGACCCTGGCATTGTAGCGCTTGTTGCAAAAAATGAAAATATTATTTATCGAAATGCGCTTGGACAGTCTAATCTGGAAATGGACATGCCCATGAAACCAGAGAATGTCTTTCAAATAGGCTCTATAACCAAACAATTTACAGCGATTGCCATATTAATGCTTGAAGAACAAGGAAAATTAAGTATCAAAGACCCCGTTTCGAAATATCTACCAGAGTATGGCAAAATTGGAAAAGACATGAGCATTCAGCATTTGTTAAGTCATACCTCAGGCATCAACAACAGAACGCCAGTTGGCGGTGCAAATTTTATTTCGCGAACAGATATGACTTCTAGAGAACTTTTTGAGTACTTTAAAGATGAACCATTAGTGTTTCAACCCGGAGAGAGTTTTAAATACAGCAATGCGGGATACATTCTATTAGGTCTTATTATTGAAATAGTCTCAGAACAATCGTATGAAGAGTTTATAGAAACCAATATTTTTAACAGCTTAGGCATGGATGCGTCCTACTTTGGAAGTCACAGCGAAATCATTAAAAACAGAGCACAAGGTTATAAGAAAACCCAAAACTTCTATGAAAATGCAGAATATATGAGCTTAACACTGCCATTTTCTGCTGGCTCGATTATGACTACAGCAGACGATTTATTCACCTGGCATAAGGCTTTATATGCACATACACTTCTAAGCGCTTCAAGTTTTAAGAAGGCAATCACACCTACGGTGTTGAATAATGGGAAAACAATTCCATATGGTTATGGTTTTAGAATAGCTCATCTGGGAGAATCCTCGGTAATTGCTCATGGTGGCAATACAAAAGGCTTTTCTTCAATGGCCATGTATTTGCCCGAGGAAGACATTTATATGGTCTTATTATCGAATTGTAATTGCAAAAAGATTTCCAATACAGCTAAAAAAATTGCCATGTTATTTGCCATGACAAAACAGGTTTCGGATACAGATTCTACTTCATATTTAAGTGTTTCTCAAGACATCCTTAAAGAATATATTGGTGAATATGAGGTGAAAAAAGATGTATATTTAAAAATTGGCCTTGACGACTCAAACCAATTCTATTTATTAGCGCCTGGGCAAACCCAAAAAATCTCACTCTTTGCAAAGTCCGAAAATACTTTTGTGATGAAGGTTTCAAATGCAACACTTACCTTTAACAGAAATGACAAAAACAAGGTCTTCAGTTTAACAATGCATCAATCTGGTCGAAGTATTAACGCTCTAAAAAAGTAACATGAACAACACCGAAGTAGCATCAGAAAAGAAGAGTTCAATTATTTGGCAAGCACTTCAGATCATAAAAATACCTGTAATGATATCTTGGCTCATCACAGCATTAAGATTTGTATTGGAATTGGTTAAAATACCAGAACATTTTATTTTCTTTATTGGCTTATTATGGTTCACATTAGGTTGTTCTATTTATTGGCCCATAAAATTTCATTCCAAAAAACAATTTTATCTCCTGTTCATCTTAGCCTTATTGATTTTCTCTCCTCTTTCAAGAATTCCCGTAGCCCTGGCTTGGTGGATTGATACTTATTGGCAATTAGGCACGCATTATGGGTTTTATTTTGATACTTTTGGTCAAGTCCTATGGAATCAAGTATTTTATGGAACTCTTGTACAAATAATTCCAGGAGCTATAATAGGAGCTCTGACATTTGCCATCATCACACAAAAAAATAAATCAAAGTTGAAAAACAAAACTATATCAAATGGATAAAAGTGTATTTGGAAACCGAATAAAAGAACTAAGAAACAAAAGAGGCATGTCTCAAGAGTTTTTAGCCGAAGAATCAGGACTTAGCTTACGAACTATCCAAAGGGTAGAAAAAGGGGAATCCAACCCAACAGGAGATTCACTTAAAAAACTAGCGAATGCCTTGAATGTCAATCCTGACGAACTCATTGATTGGACAATCAAAGAAGACAAAAAATACCTTAATTACCTTAACATGTCTGCGCTAACATTTCTGTTTTTTCCAATATTAGGAATACTAATTCCTTTCATACTTTGGATTCCAAAAAAGGGGAAAGTCCAGCATCTCGATCAGATAGCCAAAAGTTTAATCAACTTTCAAATCACCTGGACCATGTTATTGTGTCTAACGCCTGTTGTATTGTATGTCATTTCCAAAATTGAACTTATAGAAAATATGACTCATAGAAGTTTAATTATTTCCATCGTTATTCTATACGTTTTTAATTTGATGTCTATTTTAGTCAATTCGGCTCGTATCATCAAAGGAAAAAAAGCCTTATATTTTCCACAACTAAAATTGTTGTAACTAAAGCACAATCCGAATATGGCAAAAGTTTTGAATTTCGTTTTATTATTTGCTCTCCTTCTACAGTCGTGTCATTCAACAAAACAAGAAGTTGAAAGTCATCAAACACCGAAAAAAAGAGATACACTTTCTAAGCTAAAACAGAGTATGTCTAGTCTTATTGAAGACAAATTGATTGAAGAAGGCTATGACATCGGGATTGTAAAATATGTAGAGAATTCTGATTGTCCTTATGTGATATATAATGAAAATTCAAAAGTTCAGTTCGACCCGATTAATTTTGATAGTACTGAATTTGCTTCGTTTAAAAGCAACGACTTAAAAGTTTATTTTAAATACAGACCACTTCGAAGGATGAACAGGTGCAATGAAGCTTCGCCGATTGAATTGGTATCCATTAAAAAAAGGGAAGATTAAGACTTCCCTTTTTGATGGTTTCTTTTTAAAGACAGTATTATTTAGGGTCTGCTAAAAAAGTCTGTCGTATGCCAGATTCAAGGCGACAAGACGCAGATGTATTATCATACTTCAAGTCGAAGGCAACGAAGAAGATGGTAGGCGACTGGCTAACATAAACCAAATTAGAACTTGTTGATTAATAATTTTTAGCAAGACATATAAATTCAAGAGACGTAATTAAATTGGTGCAAGAAAATATTCTGATTTCTATTGAAAAACCTTGCACTTATTCGTTTGTTAAAACTTGGCATCCATTATAAAATATATAAATATGTGTTTTTCAGTAGACCCTATTTGACTATTAATTTCCCGGTACTAAAACTGTTTCCTCTGCCAACTTTCACGATATAAGTTCCTTTTGAAGCATAAGACATGTCCAAGTTATAAATGTATTTGCCATCGTCGTCTTTAGAAACAACGCTATACACCAATTGTTGCCCTAACATGTTAAATAAATTGAATGATAAATCTGCTGTTTCCGAAGCTGTTAGAATGATATCGAATTGATTATTAGGTTTAGAAACAATACGTAAATCCGAGTTTTCTAATTCAAAATTGTTCACAGACAAAGATGTATCGATAATAGTTACACTCATGTCTACGGTATTACCAAATATCAAATCGTCACATGGATTGTTCAATACCGAATTGCTGTCTGGGCGAAAGCCTCTGATCCTTAGGATATGTGTTCCTAAGTTGGCATCAGTTGGTATGGTAACAGAAAACGGCTGATCTGTATTTGCAGGGCCAAAGGGCACAATAAAGGTGTCCAGAATTTGCTCTCCTGGATCTGTAAAATCCCCATTGTCGTTAAAATCTATCCACATGGAAAAATGCTGTTCGGCAATAAAACCTGTTTGAAGGATGCCATTATGAGTATTACTTCCAAACGCCCTGTCTAAATCGGTGATTTGGTCGGTATAATCTTCGTACCCGTCAGAACATTGTACAGGATTTATAGCGATAGTACCAAATTGTAACATGGATAAACCATCTCCAGCAGTACAATTGCTTAATGGTTGGCACAAGTCGTTAGACACATCGACAGAAAAACAATCGTTAGAGGTGTCTTGGTCGCTGGTCAGAGCAGTACAGGCTTGAATGTTATAAGTTTGGGCGACAGCAGAAACATCTGCGGTTTGGGTAAAAGAATAAGATATTGAACCAGAAGCAGGAACGGTTGCGGTAACCGTTTCGGTAACCATATTTGTGCCGTTAACGGTGTAGGTCACATCAAATCCTGTTTGATCATCTAAACCAAGATTTTCTATGGTTACTGTGACAATTTCATTGCCTAGAGTTACGCCAGATACTGGAGAGGAAATTGCCGTAATGGCTAAATCGTCACTGAGTAAATGTGTGATGTTGTCCGAGATACAATCGTTTGTCGTGTCTTCATCGATGCCATAACTTGTACAAGCTGTTATCGCATAAACTTGTCCATCCGTTGAAAAATCTGCTGTTGTAGCAAAAGTAAATTGCGTTGAAGTTCCTGTAGGCAATGTTCCTGTAAAAGTTTCAGTCACTAAAGTTCCGCCATCAATTTGATAGGTCACGTCAAATCCTGAGGCGTCATTTTCTCCAAAATTAAAAAGCGTAACCGTGATGGTTTCAGCGGATGATAAATCGTCATCAATCGGCGCATCAATACTTATCACACCAACATCGTCATTGTTATTTGGTGCCAGTTGAAAGACACCACAAAAATTCTTTCTGCCGTTTCGCATCAATTCATTCACAAACCAGAATTTTTTATCGTCGGCTGGATCAAGATCAATCTTGCTGTAATCACCATAACGTAAACCTGGAATATCGGCATCGCCAGCCATGATGACACCTTCGGCAACATCCATTACACCTGTGCCAGAAGCAGCAGCCAACTGTCCAGTGTAATAGGAACCTACTCTAACCGTAGTTGGCGTTGTAGGACCGGACATAGAGGTATAACCCATGCCTATATTTCCTTGTACATCCATGATCAGACTGGCATTCCAAGCGTGTCTGCCATCAGGCGCGGTGTAAGTGCCTTCTTGATAAATTGTCCAAGGTTGCCCTTCTGCAGTTTGCCGTAATTCGTACCACCGTATACCAGCAAGCTCACCCGAACTCCCATCGGTATCGACAACAAAATTAAAAAGTGCTGAATTATAGGTTGGAAATGCCCTAAACTGCGCTTGATTCATAACAGTCCATTGCAGTGCATCGATATCTTGTCCACCAGGTTGTGTAAGGTTGTCAAACGCACCACCATCGAATGTTGAGATGAAAGGCGTTACGGTTCCATCGGAAACGCCAGTATTATCTACGCCTAATCTTGTTGGCGCAGTGACAAGAGAGTTTGCCGTATTTGTCCAATCCATGGTGACGTTCCAAAATTTAATGTGATCATCTTGCGAAACACTTGCCCAACTGTCGTCTGCCATGTAGATCATGGTAGCTGGACCAGTTACTGTAGAGTTGTGACTTAAATTTAAAAATTGCGGCGAATCAAAGCCTCCCGGATCCTGCCATCCAGGTACGGTAAAGGACACTAACTGTGCATTTGGGTCTCCTTGCAACATCAGTTTACGTTCATAAACATGAAACGTACCACTTGTATTATCAGTCATGTAATACCCGTCGTGCCATACCGACAGTTTCTGGTAATCCACAACCTGCGAATAGCTATACACCGTCCAACTGTCGTTTACAGGATCAGGACCTGTCGATACCGCAATTTGAGCTCCAGCACCTAAAAACGAAATCACCCAACGGTCTGCGGCATTATCGTAAGAAGCGGTCAAATCACAACATCCGCCGTTAGGAAAAATAGAAGGATTAGGCGTCAAAAGAGGGGTTAATGGATTTCCACTTTTGTCAAAAATTCTAAAAGCTGTATTGGTCACCGCAAAATAATGATTAGGACCAACGGCGCCAGCTGGATCTGTGGGTTGAGAATTTGAAGCTGCGGTTTCAAAAACCAATTCTGGTAAACTGTTAGGATTTTTTTGGGCTTGCTGCTGTAAGAGCACTAAAGGATCATTGCCTGTGGAACCTTTTCCCGGAACAACCGTTTTATTCTTGTGCCTCAATTTTCCTCTGCCATCTTCCATAGGTTTTGTTTCTAGCAAGTTGGCTTCTGGCAAAATATTTATTCTCGAAGCTAGTGAAGGCACAACATCTACCGAAGTAGGTTGCAAAACTTGAAATGGCCTTCCAGGATTTTGCTGTGCATAGAAACTTTCAAGACCAAAAAGGAACGCACAAAGCGCAAAGACAAGTATTTTTTTAGATGACATAAAGTAAATGCTTAAATAGTTAACTGAGTTTTAGTTTGAATACTCTAAATTCTTCAGCACAAATATATGAGATTTATGATTAGGAATTTGGATTTAATTCAAGATGTGTTTTATGGCATTTTCAGGATTGGTTGAATAAGACAGGTGTCTTTAATGGTAGTTGAGGATTAAAATTCCAGCTTAAAAATCGAGACATTTGGGTATGAAAAATGCGTTTTACATATTTTGAATTTTTGTAAAAGGAACTTACCGATAGGGAAAATGTATTGAAAGAGTTTTTTTTGTGCGACAAGCATTAAACCACTATGAGGTTTTCATATGAGAATGACTGCTGTCATGATTTGATGGATTCCCGTCTTTACATTAACGTTTAACACACTTTTTTTGCTAAATTTGAAGTCAACCTATCTTTATGCCAACTAACCGCCACGCCCAGATACGATATAATATTTTAGATAAGTGTTTTAGTAACTTTTCGAGATTGTACGCTTATGATGATCTTTTAGAAGAAGTCAATACAGTCTTGTATGATTTGGGTACAGAAGGCATACAACTCAGACAACTCCAATATGATATTGAGCACATGAAATCTACTGAAGGATGGGAAATTGAGTTTGAAAGTGGGTTAAAAAAAGGCAGAAAAAAAGCCTTTCGTTATAATGATAAAGACTTTAGCATCGCAAACCATCCCTTGAATGTTAATGATACAGATCAGTTACAAACGACTTTGGCTATTCTTTCAAGATATAAACATCGCGAAGAATTTTCATGGTTGGAAGAATTGATTCCCAGAATGCAACAGGCTTTTGACTTGGTAGCCGAAGGTGAGAATAGCATAATGAGTTATCAGGAAAACACCTATTTAAAAGGTAAAGAATACATAGGCGTTTTATTTAATTTGATTGTCAAACAAAAACAGATCCAACTCACCTACCAACCCTATAATAAGCCAAAAGAAGTTTTTAGAGTATATCCCCAACATTTAAAACAATTCAATAACCGCTGGTTTTTATTTGCTTATAATTCAGAAGTTGAATCAATATATAATTTTCCTCTGGATAGGATTTTAGACATTGAAGAGCTATCCAATTCCTTTGAAACTTTGGACATCAACTGGATAGATTATTTTGATGATATTGTTGGTGTCACAAAAACAGAAGATGGTCAAGTTGAAAAAGTTGTATTAAAGTTTAGTGAGCATCGGATTAATTATGTGCTGACCAAACCACTTCATGGTTCGCAAAGGCCTTATAAAGCAGATGAAAGTGGCACGAGTATTATGATTGAAGTCATCCCAAACCGTGAGTTATACCAACTCATCTTATCTTTTGGCGCTGATGTGATTGTGATCCAGCCAGAGCATATAAGAGAAGAAATCAAAACTATAATCAATGCAATGAAAGATAATTATTAGTATGCAGATAGAGTGCGTAAGTTTGGTACATATTTGCATGAACAAACAAAAAAACTGATCATGTTACCAAAAAAATCAATTAACATTTACCCAAAAAATGAAACAAATGTAGAAGCTCTGTTGGAATTCTATTTTAAAGACTTAAATGTTAGTTTTGATGGTGTTATAGATTTTCTTCTTGTTGAAAACAAACGCTTAGAGCTAAATCAAATCGAATTCATTTGCAGGAAAATAGTGGATGCATATCCAAATATTTTTAGGGTTAAATTGAATGGAATAATACACCTTAGAAATCTATTTAAATATGCCATTGATGCTCTTACTGTTAATGAGTTTAGATGGAAAGGAAGCAGAAATCGTAATATGATAACAAAAGAGTTCAGAGATTTTGTAAAGTCAACTGAGGTTGATATAAGTTTTCTAGAAAAAAATAATTAAACTTAGAATTATGGGTGTTTATAATCAAATAAGTTATTACAAGGCCTCTAGATCAAGACTTTTAAGTGATTACTTTAAAGAGGAATGGTCTAGTGTCGGGAGAGTTGTTTTTGAAAACCCGCCTTTTGAAGGTTTAGTTCTTAAATTGTGGGAAGATGTAATTTATATTGAATATCATAGAAGTATAAATAAAGTATTTAGTAAGGATATTAAATCTAGGGTAAGAGCTTTTGAAAAAAGACTTTTTAACAGCATCCAATGTGAAATTTCAGATAAATGGATATGTATTACACCAATAAAGAGGAATGACTTTCCTGACACAATAGAAGGAATGAAACTTAGAGCTGAACACTATGTATTTTTAGCAATTTTAAGTCTAGATTGCTTTAAAAATTAAAATACCATGCAGATACACTGCATAAAAGCAAATTAGATTTGCACTGTTCTTTGAAATACCTGCCAGAAGATATTGATCCGTGGGTGCTGGTCCCTTTTCATAGGGACAATGATCGGCATTTTCTCCCGGCCTTGGTTGGGATGAATGTCACTTAGGCATTATGCTCAGTTCTGTCATTGATCTTAGTATTAATAATATGAATTTGTCATTGATGTATTATAAGTGATTAATAGGTATTGAATTTCAATTGTAATGATTGAAATATTCATACATAAAGAGTATCAGGCAGGTATTTTCAAAGTTCTTAAAAACTTTAAAGATGAAAATTGAACAAGCACATATCGACCAAATAAGGAAGCAATTTGAAGAATTGCAAAGCAAAGAAGACTTAGTGAAGCTTTTAAATGACGCTAAGTATATGCTTTATGGTGAGGAGTGTAAGCCTGTTCAATTGAAATCATTGACATACTACGCGAATCCCGAAATCTGCAAAAAACGTTACCAGACATTTATGATCAAGAAGAAATCCGGTACAGACCGTACTATCAATGCTCCTGTAAAAGGATTGAAATCAATATTGCGACCACTAAATTTTGTATTGCAGTGTATTTACGAACCCCATGAAGCAGCAACTGGATTTGTAAAAGATAAGTCTATTGTAGATAATGCAAAAAAACACGTTGGGCATCATTATGTCCTTAACCTGGACTTAAAAGACTTCTTTCATTCGTTTGAACGCAATAGGGTAAAAATGGGTTTTATTTACGAGCCTTTCAACCTTGGCGGAGGCAAAGAACCATTAGCTTTTTTACTGGCAAGTTTGTGTACTCATCCGTTTGAAATTGACGGAGAAGTAAAAACCGTACTTCCGCAAGGCAGTCCAACATCACCGACTATAACTAATATTCTATGCAAGAAACTTGACCGTAGGTTAAATGGATTGGCAAACAGATATGGAGCAACATTCACTCGGTACGCTGACGATATTACTTTTTCCTCACCACACAACATCTATAATGACGAAGCATTCAACAAGGAATTGAAACGAATCATTGAGGAAGATCAGGATTTGGCTATCAATCCTAAAAAGACACGATTACAAAAAACAGCCTACCGTCAGGAAACCACGGGATTAATTGTAAATGAAAAGGTGAATGTTCGAAAGAGATATGTAAAGCAAATCCGGATGTGGTTGTACTACTGGGAAAAGTACGGTTATGAAAAAGCGAAACAGATATTTAAACGGGATTATATTTCCGACAAAGGGCATGTGAAAAATATGAATGCTGATTTAGTCAATGTGTTGGATGGGAAATTGGAGTTTTTGAAAATGATAAAGGGTGCTCAGGACTCAACCTATAAAGGGTTGAAGATTCGGTTTGATAAATTGACAGGGGTTAAATACAAACAAAATTTTAAAAAAGTTGATTTAGAGAGTGTGGTAAACACGATATTGAGCAAAGGGCTAGACGAAGGTATTAGTCTCTATGATCGATTTAAAAAACAATAAAAAATGAAAGATAAGGAAAAACTCAAAAAGCTTGTTCAAATCATTGGTGATCTTTTGAAAGAAGAAGAAAACGAATGGTTAACGGACGAAATATTGAAGGTCATTGGCGAAGCTAATCCAGTCGAAGAAATGGCTAAACATTCCCTTATCCAAAACATCCATGAATATTGTGTTGAACAAAAAATTGATAAACAGTCAAAAGAATTCTATGATTCATTCCCAATAGCTGAAATTAAAGATCAACTTATATTGGATTACAAAAAAATGGAACATGAAAGAAGACGGGATGATTTTGAAAACTTTTGTCTATGTATGTACCAGCAGATTGAAAATATTACCAATTTTCTTTTTGAGAAGAATATTAAAAGTGTTTGGAACGCAGAGAAACATAAGATAGCTGTTAAATCATTTTTTGACAGAACTAAGAGGAAATATGTGATTCCAAATACAGGAGGAACCTCATTAGAGCAATTAGTTTTTCAGGGGACTGACACATCAAAATGGTTCGCAAACAGAAAATTTCGAGCCGTACTATTTTTCTTTTATTACAAAAAGAATGTAACTAGAGATGACTATGAATTCAATTCAATCTATTTCACTCATCAAGAGATTTATCAGATGAGAAATCAAAATCACAGAGGAAGTAATCCAACAACTTATCAACAAAAAACATTAGATAAAATAAAAGGGAACGAATCAAGGTTCTTTTTTAAATTCTACGGATTCCTTCAAGACTTTGTCAATCAAATAGAGTCATCATACTCCACAAAATCAAAAAGTGGAAATAAGAATAAGAAATCAGGCAAAACCAAATCTCAAATAAACACCATCGGTGCAAGTAACCCTGAATTAGAAAAATTGAAGCAACAGATGAAGAAAAATGAATAGTGCAGATACACTGCATCTGTTATTATAACCTTTGCATGAAATAAAAAAGTAATGAAAATCTTTAACCATTTCCAACATATCAATCTCACTCAAGACCAACACAAAGCTTTGGAAGGGCTTTCTAGATTTTTAGAAAGCGATGATCGGATTTTTATCCTACAGGGATATGCGGGAAGTGGTAAAACTACATTGCTAAAAGGTTTGATTCAGTACCTTTTAGAGCTTAAAAAAGCATTCGATGTAATGGCACCAACGGGTCGAGCAGCTAAAATCCTTAAGGACAAAACTAGTTTCGGCCAGACCATTCATAGAACAATATACAATTTTAAGGAGCTGCAAACCTTACAGGATAAGAACAATAAAGACGACCATTCTTTTCACTATCTATTTCCTATTGATCTCAATGATTTTGATGACAAAATTCTCATCATAGATGAGGCTTCCATGATATCAAGTAGAGAATCAAAAAACGAAATCTTCTCTTTTGGAACAGATGTTTTACTTGATGATTTATTGACTTATAGCAGAGTGCCACACTCTAATAATAAAATAATTTTTGTTGGTGACCCGGCCCAGCTCCCGCCGGTTGGAGATAATACCTCAAAAGCTTTAATGCCAAAATATTTTTTAGATTTAGGCATCAAAACCCAACATGTTATTTTAGAACAAGTCGTCAGACAAAAAGAAAATAATATTCTCAAGAATGCTGCTAAAATAAGAACATTAATTTCTTCAGATAAAAGAAGTGAATTGAAATTGGATTATGATCAGGATTCATTTATTAAAAGTCAAAGTGAGAATCTAGCACAACAATACTATGAAAAATTTCCAATTCCCGAAATTGGTGATAGTGTAATTATAGCGTTCAGTAATGCTCAATGCCTAAATTATAATAGAGCTGTTAGAACTAAAATATTCCCTAATCATGACCATGTAACAAGCGGTGATTTATTGATTATTACTCATAATAATTACCACACCTACGGCTTTGATTTAATGAATGGTGAGATGGTTAAAGTTATGAAAGCAAGTCAGAGTATCATTCCAAGAAAAAATATACCTGTTTACGAAACTGTAAATGGAAAAAGAATAAAAAAACACATCACATTACACTTTAGAAAAATACTAATCAGAGTTGAAAATCACTCAGAAGAATTAGAGTGTTTAATCATAGATTCTTTACTGAATTCTCCGCATAGAGACCTTACAATTTCAGAAATGAAAGCTTTATACATAGATTTTGTGATGCGCTTTCAAAGTGAACAAGCAAGAAGAAAAGAAAATGGATTAACTTTTTATAGAGTTGGTTCATCTCAATTTAAAGACCAGCTAAAAACAGATAAATATTTCAATGCCCTTAGGGTTAAGTATGGTTATGCTATAACCTGTCATAAGGCTCAAGGTGGTGAGTGGTTAACTACTTTTGTCGATTATTATGGTAGGACCAGCCTAAAAGAAGACCCCTTAAGATGGTCATATACGGCCACCACACGTGCAATCGAAAGATGTTATGCGGCGAATGCCCCTAACGTCAATTTTTTATCAAGCTTTAATATAGGTGATATAAAACCATTAACAAATATACCTCAAAATGTATTAGCCCTTAATAATATACCAGTTTCACCATTTCATTCAGCAGATCAGCATAGGGCAAAAAGTTTGAAATATTGGGAAATAAATGAGAAAATAGAGCATACACAATTTCAAATTGAGTCTGTAAATAGCTTTGGCGGTTTTCAGGAGCGATACACGATTTCTTTTCTCGATGAAAAAGAAGAGTTTGATGCTTATCATAATGGTGCCGGACTATTTAAAAAATTCACAGCAGTTCATCCAGATAGAAATGATTGGCAAAAGGAAGTTTTAGAATTACTTAACAAGACATATCACATTACCTTTAATATTGATTATAATCCTTCATACAACTTTTTAGAAAGACTATATGGCTTGGTTCAGTCATTATGTTCTGATGTTGGTATTACTATAACAAATATTGAAGAGAGGCGAGCAAGCTACTTTGTTAACTATTACCTTAAGACCGATGTAAAATGTGCTTTGATTCAATTTTATTTCAATGGTCGGGAACAGCTCACCAGAGCTTTACCAAAATCAACAGAAGGTAATGAGGATGAAAAATTAAATCTATTAATCTCAAAACTTCAAGCTTATGTCATTTAAAGAAATCAACGAACTTAGAAGAGACAATAAACTAGATGAAGCTTTAGAAAAGGCAATCCAAGCATTAGAATCTGATGCCGAAAATATTTGGAATAAAAGAGCAGCCTCATGGGTATATTATGAATATCTCAAAAAGTATTCTGAACATAACTCATTTGATGCATTTAAGGCTATTCTTCTAAAATTAAAAGAACTTCAACTTCCTGAAGATGAAAAAATGGTATTTGATAATTCAGCCTGGCAAATTGGGAGGTTAATTTATAATTTACAAAAGCAAGACCCCGTAAGTTATTCAAAGATTAATGAGGTCTTTGATATTATAAAAGAATTTCATTTTACAAAACCATCTGAATCTTATTCCTTCATTTACAAGGCTTTTCACAAAGGATACCAGAACTGGTCTAAATATCTGGAATTTGCAGATTGGTGGAATTTCGAAAATTTTCGCCAAGAAGATTATCAAAGTGAAGAATACAATGGCAGAGCGATGATGCCTTTAGCAGAAAAAGCCTTCATAGCTTATGCAAAGAAACTTTTAGAAGGTGAGCCATTAGATGCTTATGGTCAGCGAAGAGATATTGACAAGGATAGAATTAGATCATTCCTTCCGTTACTTGATGAATTGATTGAACAGTATCCATACTTTAAATATTCATCATTTTACAAAGCAAAATTATTATTAGCATTGGGTGACGATAAAAATGTACTGTCTGCATTTTTGCCATTTGCTAGACAAAAACGAAATGATTTTGGGTATGGGATGTGATGTCTGAAATATTTGAAGATAATCAAGAAACAAAATTTTCTTGCTTTTGTAAAGCACTAAGTCTTAAATCTCCGGAAGACTTTCTAGTCAAAATAAGGCAAAAATTCGCAGGCCTATTAATTGCAAAAGAAATGTATAACGAAGCAAAATATGAGATTAAGAAAGTCATAGACACAAGAAATAAACACGGTTGGAATTTACCTCCAATTATAAATCAATGGGTCAGTCAAGAATGGTATATAAAAGCAACTGAAAAAGATAATAAGACTTTATATAGAACCCATAAAACAAAAGCAGAAGAGATTTTATACCAAGATATTCAGGAAGACATTGTTGCTGTAGAGTTTGTTAACAGCAATAAAAAAATACTCAACTTTATAATTAATAAAGATAAACATGGCTTTTTTAAATACCCTAGTCAATTGGATAATCCAAAGGTTGGGGATATATTAAAGGTAAGATTTAATAAATTCAGTATAAATAGTATTTCAAAAATATACACAGCTAGAAAAATTAGTTCCGATACTGCAATTGAAGCCATAAAGTCATTTGAGGGATGGTTTGAAAGAATACCAAACAAGAACTTTGGATTTGTGGATGATATTTTTATCAATTCAGAGGTTATTAATAAATATAATTTAGACGATAGTCAAATGTTAAAAGGTAAAGCCGTATTATCTTATGATAAAAGTAAAGAAAAATATGGCTGGAAATGTTTTGAAGTCAGCAAATCTTCTTAGATGCAAATACACTGCACACCTCTATCTCATCTTTGCACAATAATTAAAATAAAACAACATGGAACTCACAGGAAAAATACGATTAATAGAAGACACCCAAACCTTTAAAAACGATTTCAAAAAGCGAAATTTAGTGTTGACTACGGAGGATAGATATCCTCAGTATATTTCTATTGAGTTTTTAAATGATAATACAGCAGTGCTAGATGGCTTTCAGCCAGAAGATGAGGTTAAGATAGGTATAAACATCCGAGGCAGAGAATGGGTTAACCCACAAGGTGAAACCAAATTTTTTAACTCTATAGTCGGTTGGCGAATAGAAAAGATAAAAACAGAAAAAACTACAGTACCCGAAGCTACAGTGCCAGACCATGATTTTGATCTGGATGTTGAAGACGATGATGATGGGTTGCCGTTTTAGACCTAAACTTTATTTTAATACTAGATGAAAACACTTGAACAAGTCTTACATGCTATTAAAACATTAGATTTTAATGCACTAGTTTTATTACTTGATCATAACAAATCCTATATGGATGTTCCAAAAAGTCTATTTCTTGAACGTTTAGAGGAAAGTATAATGGAACAATTAGGCAAAGACTTTAAAGGATTTGATAGAGTAATTAAAGGAATTTGTAGCTCATGTAACAAAGGTTGTGATGCCTATAGTTTTCAATCTAAAGGCTATCCGTCGTTAAATTTGTTTTTTGAAATGCAAAAAGATGAAATCAACGATATATACCTGTGTTGTCATCTCATTCATGATGATGCAACTGAAGAGTTTATTGATTTTTTCTTTTACAAAGAGGAAACAGAACGTTTTATTCCAACAGAAAGATATTTGTTTGATAAACAAAGGGCAGATCAAGCTGTTGAAGAATTTAATAAAATGACCAAAGACAAATATGTTGCCATAGAAAATCTATTCTATTGGAATGAAAAATTTAAAGATTTAACAGACGCTTTTGGTTGGCATCATGGCTATCATCCGTATAAGTATTTAGTTGAATTTGATTCAATATGTCGAGATATATGTGATTTTGTAGAACTGTATGAAACCGTGAATACAGCTAAAAAAGCCATGCGAGAATACAAAAAAATAGCCAACGAAAAAGACCTTGTCGTATGGTTATTTAAATACCAGAGGAGTTTGGTGTACGATAAATTTGAAGGGATAGGGGATTGGATGAAAACAGGTTTTTTAAAGTTTAAATTGATTCCTGACTTAATTGTAGATTGTACAGAATGTATGGATGCTTTTGAGTTTAGTTTAGTATTTACAAAGGAGCGTTACAGGCTTAAAGTGAAATATCAACGAGAAGGTGAAGACTATGATGGAATTATGTACGATTTAAAAACTTACTTAAGGTTTCGTAACAAGTATCTAGATATTTTACCTTCAGATTAGCCCGCTATTATAGATTTAATAATAGTAAAAAAATACCTCAAACAATAAAATAATATCTATGACCTACAGCGAAAATTCACAAAGTTTGTTACAATAAAGATATAAGGAATGGAGTAATCCTATTGCCTTAATTTCAGTATTGAAAAATATTATTGATGATAAATTTAATTGCTGAATTCATAAAAAGAAAAAAATTAACTCTCCCAGATAATTTGAATAAATTTTAGATGCCAAACCTCCAACAACTCTTCAACCAAATTCACCTTTACAGACAGGGATTATTAAAAGTTGCTTAATAAGTGAGGATATCAGCGATATTACAGTATACGAACAAAAGAAGCAGGTATTTATATTTATAAGAGACTGTAAATTGAACTCTGTAAAACCCTAAAATGGCCCAATTTCACCTTAAAATTCCATACATTTGAGCATGAAAAAAATCTTTATTTTACTTTCGATTATTTCGGTAGGCTTAAACTGTGTCGCTCAAGACATTCCAGCGTCATTTTTAGGAAATTATAAAGGGGAATTGCAAATTTATGCGCCACAATTGGTCAATACATTGGACATGGAATTCGAAGTTTCCAAAACAGATACAATAGGGAGATACAATTACATTTTGACCTACCATGCAGAACCGCAATCGGATATTAGAAACTATAAACTCATTGCCAAGGACAGCTTGAAAAGTGTATTTACCTTAGATGAAAATAACGGCATTAAAATTCCTACAACATACATTAACAACACCTTACAATCCTTCTTCAAAGTACAACACAGCTTATTAACCATAAAAATTGCGTTTAAAAACAATGCTGCCGATTTTGAAATCAGTATGGCAAACACAAAGCAAGTCGATTCTACTCAAACCTACGACGGCCAATTTAAAGTAGAAGGTTTTCCTATAGGCACCTATCAGATTGCTAAACTTAAAAAGCAATAAGGCCGTTAAGGCGATAAGTTTTATTATAAAAGGTATAAACACGTAATTATGTCAGTGTTTTACGGACATGGACTAAAATTTGATTTTAGAAAATTAAATTTTTAAAAAAATTCTTATGGTTTACATTCTTATGATAGGAATATTTTTAGCGAGCATGATTGTAAGTCAAACGCTAAGAGCTAAGGTAAAAAAATATTCACAAATACGATTAGAAAATGGCATGACTGGCGCACAAATTGCAGCCAAAATGCTCTCAGATCACGGCATATACGATGTTCAAGTTATTTCTACTCCAGGTAGATTAACAGACCATTACGACCCCAAGAAAAAAACAGTAAACTTAAGCGAAAGTGTTTACAATCAGCGGCATGCTGCAGCTGCAGCTGTTGCGGCTCATGAAGTTGGACATGCGGTACAACATGCAAAAGCTTACAAATGGCTAACCATGAGAAGTGATTTGGTGCCATTCGTGAGTGTTGCCTCAAATTATAGCCAATGGGTCATTTTTGGAGGAATTATGCTTATGGGTGTTGTTTCCGCGGGATTGGGTCAAATGGTACTTTTGGCAGGGATCATCATGTTTGCTTTAGGAACTCTATTTAGTTTTGTAACTTTACCGGTCGAATACGATGCCAGCAATAGAGCTTTAGCGTGGTTAAAGAATAATGCTATTGTCACTGCTGATGAATATAGACATGCTGAAGACAGTCTGAAATGGGCAGCTAGAACCTATGTTGTAGCAGCCATTGGCTCTTTAGCAACATTGTTATATTACATCATGGTATTTTTAAGAAGAGAATAATTTATGTTAAAGAACGATTTATTTCTCCGTGCGTTAAATGGAGAAACAGTAGAACGGCCACCAGTATGGATGATGCGTCAGGCAGGACGCTATCTTCCTGACTTTATGAAACTTAAAGAAAAATACGATTTCTTTACACGTTGTCAAACCCCAGAGTTGGCCACCGAAATAACCGTTATGCCGATTGACCAAGTTGGAGTAGATGCCGCCATTTTGTTTAGCGATATCCTAGTGGTTCCTCAAGCCATGGATATTGACGTGGAGATGAAAGCTGGTGTTGGGCCTTGGTTGCCAAAACCGACCAACTCCGAAGAGCGCATTTTAGAAGTTCAAGTTCCAGATGTTTATGAACGCTTAAATTATGTTTTTGAGGCCATAAAACTGACAAAACAAGAACTAAATGACAGAGTGCCGCTAATTGGCTTCGCAGGTTCGCCTTGGACTATATTTTGCTATTGTGTGCAGGGTCAAGGATCTAAAAATTTTGATAAAGCAAAAGCCATGTGTTTTTCTAGACCGGACTTGGCGCATAACTTATTACAAAAAATTACAGACACAACTATCGCTTACCTAAAGGCAAAAGTGGAAGCGGGTGTCAATGCCGTTCAGGTTTTTGATTCTTGGGGCGGCATGTTATCTCCTATAGATTACCAAGAGTTCTCGTGGCAATACATTCAACAAATTATTGATGCATTAAAGGAAGATATCCCAGTTATTGCTTTTGGTAAAGGTTGCTGGTTTGCGTTAGAAAAAATGTCAACATCTGGTGCTGCGGCTTTGGGTGTCGATTGGACGTGTTCTCCTCAAACCGCACGAAAATTGACAAACAGCAGCATAACACTTCAAGGTAATTTTGATCCGTCACGCCTGTTATCTCCTCCAAAGGTGATTACAAAAATGGTTCATCAGATGATAGACGAGTTTGGGAAAGACAAATATGTTGCCAATTTAGGTCATGGTATTTTACCAAATATTCCAGTGCCTCACGCCCAAGCATTTGTCGATGCGGTGAAAAGTTATGAAGAGAAAAAAATTATGTTCTAAATTAATAGTTAGGGTCTGCTGAAAAAGTCTGTCGTATGCCAGATTCAAGGCGACAAGACGCAGATGTATTATCATACTTCAAGTCGAAGGCAACGAAGAAGATCGCATGCGACAGACTAACATAAATCTAGTTTAGAACCTGATTAGTAATAATTTTTAGTAAGAACTATAAATCCTAGTGACCTAAATTAAATTGGTGCAAGAAAATATTCTGATTTTTATTGAAAAACCTTGCATTTATTCGTTTGTTGTAACTTTTCATACATTGTAAAACATGTAATGATGTGTTTTTCAGTAGACCCTACTTAGACATAAACTCCTCAGCTTTTTCAACCATCTTTTTGCTTCCACAGAAGAAAGGCACACGTTCGTGTAGCTCTGTGGGTTGTATATCCATAATGCGCTGAAAACCATCACTTGCTTTTCCTCCAGCTTGTTCGACGATAAAAGCCATTGGATTACATTCGTACAGGAGTCTTAATTTTCCATTTTCGGCTTTAGAGCTTTTTGGATACATGTAAATTCCTCCTTTAATCATGTTACGGTGGATGTCCGAAACGAGCGAACCAATATACCTAGAGGTGTAAGGCCGATCGCCTTCTTCCTCTTGGCAGTACTTGATGTATTTTTTTACACCAATTGGAAAATGGATATAATTCCCTTCGTTCACTGAATAGATGCGGCCTGATTCAGGAAATTGCATATTTGGATGCGAAAGGTAATACGTGCCGATGGCAGGATTGAGTGTAAAGCCGTTTACACCATGACCAGTAGTATAAACCAACATCGTTGAGGTCCCGTAAATGATATATCCTGCCGCTACTTGTTGATGTCCTGGTTGCAAAAAGTCCTTTAATTGTACAGGTTCTCCGGCAGGTGTGATGCGTCTGTAAATCGAAAAAATTGTTCCTACCGAAACATTAACATCTATATTGGAGCTGCCATCCAAAGGATCCATTAATACGACATATTTGTTGTCATGATTTTCGTTATGGCCTTTAACCGTTATAAAATCGTCTTCTTCTTCAGAGGCAATGCCACAAACAATTTCTCTATTAATCAAGGTTTCAATAAACAATTCGTTGGCAAGAACATCAAGCTTTTGTTGGTCTTCACCTTGAACATTTGTTTCGCCGTAGGCGCCAGTAATATCGACCAAGCCGGCTTTATTCACCTCATGATTCACCACTTTTGCAGCTAGTCGAATAGAATTTATAAGTCGAGAAAGTTCTCCAGACGAATACTGAAATGTTTTTTGGTTTTCGATAATGTATTCTCCGAGGGTTTGGTGTGGTTGTGTCATGACGAAATCGATGTAGTTTTTACAAAGCTAAAAAAAGTTAATAAAACGTTATAAATTATCTAATGTTAATTCGTCATGATATGACCAATCTCATATCTATTTTTGCCTTTACCTCTTAATTCGATCGTATGGAATATAAAATTCGTTTTGCACAATCTTCCGATGCCGATGATATCATGAGCTTGATTCAAGAATTGGCAGACTTTGAAAAGGAACCTGATGCAGTAATCATCAATGCAGAATACCTGTCGGTACATGGGTTTGGCGAAAACCCTGCTTTTCGTTGTTTTCTTGCAGAAGATGAGAACAACAACATTTTAGGCATGGCGTTGTTTTACCACAGATTTTCCACTTGGAAAGGGCTAACCTTTCATTTGGAAGATTTAATTGTCAAACAACAGTATAGAAAACTGGGCGTAGGAAAAGCTCTTTTCGAAGCATTTCTCAATCATGCAAAGGAGAAAAAGGTAAACCGTGCAGAATGGGTCGTTTTGGATTGGAACACAAACGCTATAGAGTTTTATAAATCCTACAATGCAACAATTTTGGACGATTGGAAAACAGTCCAAATGGATAAAGAAACGATAGAAAATTTATAAGTTGACAAATGCACGTATATAAATTTGGTGGTGCGTCGGTTAAAGATGCAAAAGGCGTAAGAAATGTGGCCAAAGTCATTCGGTTAATGGGCGAAAAAAACAAGTTGATTGTTATTTCTGCCATGGGAAAAACGACCAATGCTTTAGAAAAAATTATTGAATTATACTTTAGCAAGGATGAAAACCTAACATTTGAAGTTGAAAACTTAAGACAATTTCATCATCAAATTTTAGCCGATCTTTTCAACAATCCACACCATCCTTCGTACACAAAAGTAAATTACTTTTTTGACGAATTAAGCATTTTTTTAAGACGAAACAAATCTCCAAACTACGATTTTGTTTACGATCAAGTGGTGGCTTTTGGAGAGCTTATAAGCACGAGCATTGTTAGTCTGTATCTTCAAGAAGAAGGCATTGATAATGTGTGGCACGATTGCCGTAATCTTATTCATACCGACAACACCTACAGAGACGCCGATGTCCATTGGGAACAAACGCAACACAACATCAATGCGCATATCAATACAGACGAGCTAAACATCACACAAGGATTTATCGGTTCGGATGGTAATAATTTTACGACCACTTTAGGACGTGAAGGCAGCGATTATACTGCAGGAATATTTGCCTATTGTCTTAATGCCGAAGGGGTTACAATATGGAAAGATGTTCCAGGTGTGCTCAATGGCGATCCAAATGTGTTTGAAAACACGACCTTATTAAACCAAATTTCATACGAAGAAGCGATAGAATTGGCATTTTTCGGGGCGTCTGTAATTCATCCAAAAACGCTTCAACCTTTAAAGCAAAAAGAAATACCACTGTACGTCAAGTCGTTTTATGACCCAAAATCTCCAGGGACATGTGTAAAAAAAGGCGAAGCCATTCAACCTGAAATTCCCTGTTATATTGTGAAAAACAACTTGATCCTATTGTCTCTGTCCAGTTTGGATTTTTCATTTTTTGTTGAAGAAAATATCAGCGAAATTTTTTCTTTGTTTCATAAATACCAAATTAAAGTCGACCTGATACAAAATTCTGCCATTAGTTTTTCCGTTTGTATTGATAACAAATTTAAAAATGCAGAAAAGCTCATAGAGTTGCTGAAAGCAAAATTTAAAGTCAACTACCATAAAAACATCACACTTTTGACCATTCGGCATTACAATGAAAATGTATTGAAGGAGTTGACCAAAGACAAGCATATCCTGTTAAAACAATTTACAAAACAAACTGCTCAAGTTGTTATCAAACCAATTTAGTAATTTGTTTATATTTACATTGTTTTTGTAAACGTTTAAGACTATGCCTATACTTAATGCCAATGATGTCGCTCAAGGTTTAAATTTGAATAAATTTGGCCCTTTTGGTAAATTGTTTGGGCATGCTTTTTTGCAAGCTTCTCGATTAAGCAGACTTAATAAAATTTATGACCGCTATAAGCATCTTGAGGCTTTAGACTTTATAGATGCCTTGTTATTAGAGCTAAATATTTCTTTTGAAATTCCCGAAAAAGACTTCAAACGTATTCCAAAACAAGGAAGTTTTATTTGTATTTCAAATCATCCATTAGGCGCTGTAGATGGAATCATTTTGATTAAACTCATGCTCGAAGCGCGAGAAGATTTTAAGATTATTGCCAATTTTTTACTGCAACGCTTGGACCCTTTGGCACCTAAAATTATGCCTGTAAATCCGTTTGAAGACCGGCAAGAAGTCAAATCGAGTTTTGTAGGCATTAAGCAGGCTTTGCAACATGTTAGAGATGGCCACCCTCTAGGCATATTCCCAGCTGGAGAAGTTTCTACCCACAAAGAAGAAAAAAGTATTGTGGACAAACCTTGGACAGACGAAGCTGTTAAGCTTATTAAAAAAGCTAAAGTTCCTGTAGTGCCCGTTTACTTTCACGCCAAAAACAGTGGCATGTTTTACAGATTGGCATCTTTGAATGATAATTTAAGAACGGCTAAGTTGCCTAGCGAAATGCTTTCGCAAAAAGCAAGACGAATTATTGTAAGAATTGGCAACCCGATAAATGTTCAAGACCAGTCGGAATTCAAAGATTTAGACACGTATAAAGCCTTTTTAAGAAAGAAAACTTACATGCTTTCCAGCAGTTTTGAAAAAACTAAACTTATAAAGCGTATTCCAAAACAAATCAAAATTCCTTTACAAAACAGAGCGAGAAAAATTGTTTCAGAAAGTTCTAAACAGCTCTTAATTAAAGAGATTGAAGCTTGCAGGGCACAAAACAAAACCTTACTTAAAAATAAAAACTACGAAGTGTTTTTAGCACGTCGCTCGCTTATTCCAAATATTGTAAGAGAGATTGGTAGATTAAGAGAAATCACCTTCAGGTCTATTGGCGAAGGCACCAACAAACCCATAGACTTAGACGAATACGATTACCATTACCACCACATGTTTTTATGGGACAATGAAGCCAAAATCATTGCGGGTGCTTACAGAATGGGCTTAGGCGTAAATATCTACAAACAGCATGGTATTGAAGGTTTTTACTTAAGTGAACTCTTTAAATTTGAGCCCGAAGCGCATAAAATGATGAGTAAATCCATAGAAATGGGTAGGGCGTTTATCATCGAAAGCTATCAGCAGAAACCTATGCCATTGTTTTTGTTATGGAAAGGGATTGTGCACTGTACATTGCGATTTCCAGACCATAAATATCTCATCGGAGGCGTAAGCATAAGTAATAAATTTTCGAATTTTTCGAAATCACTCATGATCGAGTTTATGAAATCGAATTACTACGATCCTTATGTCGCCCAATACATTCAGCCTAAAAAGGATTTCAAAGTTCAATTAAAAGATGCCGACAAAGATTTTGTTTTCGATGCTACAAAAGCCGACCTTAATAAGTTTGACAAATTGATAGAAGAGCTTGAAAGCGAAAATCTTAGACTCCCTGTTCTTATCAAAAAGTACATCAAGCAAAATGCAAAAGTTGTTGCCTTTAATGTCGATCCTCATTTTAACAATGCTGTGGATGGATTGATGTATATCAGAATTAAGGACTTACCAGAAAAAACGGTAAAACCTGTTTTAGAGGAATTTCAAGCAGAACTCGAAGCACAACAAAAAAACAAATAAAATGGCTAGTATATTTACCAAAATTATCAATGGAGAAATCCCAAGCTATAAAGTTGCTGAAACTGAAGATTTCATAGCTTTTTTCGATATCAATCCCAATGCTGTCGGGCATACGTTGTGTGTGCCAAAAAAGGAAGTAAATAAGATTTTCGATTTGGACGAAGACACTTACATGCACCTCATGGCTTTTTCCAGAAAAGTAGCTTTGGCTTTGAGGCAAGTGGTGGAATGCGAACGCATTGGCGTGTCGGTAATTGGTATCGAAGTTCCGCATGTTCACGTACATTTAATTCCTCTAAATTCTATGAAAGATATGACATTTCAGCATAAAGTGTCTGTGTCTTCAGAACAATTTACAGCTTTGGCAGAACAAGTTTCAGAAGTGTATCAAAACCTTTAAAATCATTTTCAACTTAGGTCTTTTTAGTTTTATAACTCGTTTTGAAAGAATCAGAATAATGAACAAGGAACGCTGATTTAATAATGATGAAGTGAAATTAAAAAAATTCATAAATCTAAAATCGTTAATCGATAATCATCTAATCAGAATACTGAACAAGGAACGCTGATTTAAGAATGATGAAGTGAAATTAATAAATCATAAATCACAAATGACAAATCATAAATCTAAAATCGTTAATCGATATTGATCTAATCAGAATACCGAACAAGGAACCCTGATATTTGAATGATGAAGTCAAACTACTAAATCATAAATCATAAATCACAAATCACAAATCATAAATCTTAAGTCGGTGTTCGGAATTCAATCAATTAACTGGTATTTGAGATTTTACAGTAAACTATTTAAAAAGAAACCCCTCCAAAACCTTCAACGGCCTTGGAGGAGATAAAAATTATTGTTTTGTAAGCGTAACTTCTGTCGCTTTAGTCGTAGGAAGAATATGTATGTTTCCTAAAGGACAATCATCCATAATGAGGTCACTATCCGGCAGTATCCAAAAGGTTAAAGTATTGCTGTTAATATAATCGATAAAAGCTGTCCCTTTTTGATTACATTGAGCTTGCAAGCCTGCATAACTGGCATAATACCTTGTTGTCGTTTCACCAAAAAACTTACCGTCCATGTGATCCCTATAATCATCAAACATATCAAGTGTATTTATCAATATGTTACCATTATCTTCTTCGATCTTATATTTAATTAAGAGTTCATCGTAGGCAATTCTATATCCTACCTTTTGCTCTAAAATACTGATATTAAGCCTAAGAGTTTTGTTGTCATACGAACCCGTCCAAGTTCCTACAAATTTATCGAGATGGTTGTTGACATCTTTAAAGTAATTGACATCACTGAGTTTTAAATTATCGTCTGTCTTGTAATTGTAGTATTCTTCTAAAGGGACTACACCCGCTATTTGAAAGTTTTGAGCATTAATGCTACAAACACCAAATAAAAAAACTATTAAAAAATAAAATGATGAATTACACTGCATATACAAAAATAATACGCCATGCAATACTATGCAAAAACATAAGCGATTATAATATTGAGAAATACGAACAAGGAACGCTGATTTATGAATAATGAAGTCAAACTAAAAATTCACAAATCTAAAATCGTTAATCGGTATTCGGTATTCATCTTATTAACTGATAAGTGAAGTTTAACGACAAACTGATTTTAAAAGAAACCCTTCTTTTAAAAGAAACCCCTCCAAAACCATCAACAGCCTTGGAGGAGATAAATACTATTGTTTGGTGAGTATTACAGCCATTGCCTCGCTGGTTGGTAAAATATGGATATTGCCTTCGGGGCAGTCGTTGGGAATGATTTCGCCACTAAATGGTTTGATCCAGAACTTCAAAGTGGTATTATCAACTATTTCAAGATAAGCCCAACCTTTTTGATTACAGCTAGATTCTAAGCCAGCGTACCATGCTTTATACAGGTTGAATTCTTCTGCAAATGATAAACCCTTTACATGTTTAGAGTAATTGTCAAACATGCCCAATGTATTTACCAAAACTTCACCTTGGTTATCAACTAGACTATACTTAATTAACAAAATGTCTTTGTAATACCCTATGCTTTCGCTTTTTACCAATTTTGAAATTTCAAGAGTTAAATTCTTATTATCATAGCTGCCTTGCCATTGCCCAAGATAAGGGTCTAATCTGTTGTTAGTGTCTTTGAAGTAATCACCATCACTGATGTTTAAACCAGTATTGGGAGTTGTATATTCCAGCAAATCATCCAAAGATTTTAAGCTGGCATCTTGAAAATCATTTTGACTATAAATTGAGTTTATAGCCAATAGGAATATAAATACTATATTTTTCATAATTTTAATTGTTACAATTTGTTTTAGGAGTTGATAATTGTCCGGTACTATTATTAATTTCTTGAAAAGACTCATCCTCAATGTTTAATTTGTAGATTTTAAAATTGTTGTTTTTAAGTTCTAATTCTATATACATTAAAAAAGCTTTGAGTGGATTATTTGTGTACTTTTCTAAATATTCTACATATATGGCATTTGCGGCGTCTATATTGTTTATCAAATTTATTGTGGAGAAATGTCCACTGTACTTTAAACTATAAAGTGTTCCATTCAATACAATATTACCATATACTTTCTCTAAAGGGACACCTTGCAACTGAGCGGTATTAGCCATATTTAATACTTGATTTATATCGCTTGGTGACCAGAAATTGGTAGTGTGCGTATGTGTATAACCAAAAGTTAAATGTTCCATACCCTTTAAGCTATAATTCCCGTATTGTGTTAAGTCATAAAATGTACCATTATGTCGTTGGGCAAATCCTGTTTCTCCACTATTATTTAGATTTAGAAGAAAATCGTTGTATTTATTATTATAACTTTGATTACCCTGTTGTTTTAATTGATCAAGCAGGCCTTGGCATATATCTTTAACACAAGCACATTCAGAATTTCTATTATAACCGTCAGGACAAGGGTCGTAACAATTCCCCTTACATTTTACTTGGTTTGCCTTAGGACATGGCTCTTCATTCATACTATTAGCCCCTGCGGCAGGCTGTTCACTGTCTGTTGGATTTGATGGTGCTTGTAAACCTCCACCGCCGCCATCATCATGTTCTATTTCAGGTAAAAAAATTATAGTGATTCCAGCACTTAATCCGCCACTACCTGGAGCAGTTATGGTCACCTCAGGTCCACAAATTACCCAATCATCAGGGTCACTAGACTCAACACAAGGACCATCATTTCCTTCGCCAGGACTATTTCCTCCATTTTTGTTGATTGTGCTGGCACTGTAATTAAGAATATTAATTGGATTTTGCACACCAGTAAAGTCATAATAATTCGTGAAAATATTGTCCTCAACATCCCAGGCAGAGAGCACCTCTCCATTTAAATCGGTAATAACAGCTCTACCCCAAAAGGCCATGTCTGTCGATTGGTCGTTGGCAAACATATGGTAAACTACGGTTTCCAAGTTGCCGTCTATTTCAATTGAAAATAATCGAGAATACGCATCTGGTAGCGTCGTTATGACCGGTGTTACCGTAATTTGTGCATTCGAATATATCAAAGGTATACTATCCGTAAACTGGAAGTAAGGTGTTATCCAGTTGGCAGATTTATTTTGGTTCTTTTTTTTAAAGTCTATCGAGACTTCCTTAGCATCTACTGTTCTTAAACTCATAGCAGCTTCGTCTTCCAGTTTGTCTATCCCGTCAGGTTCCTGACAACTGAAAACGAACAAAAGGCATACCATGAACGAATAGGATTTTATGTATTTTTTCATTATAAATTGATATTTAGTTTTTATTTAATCTTAAGTCTGTCATCTTGAAATCTATACCTAAGTAAAACCAAATATTAAAAATGCTAATCTAAGTTTGTAGCTTGTAACTTGAAACTTGAAACTTGAAACTTGAAACTTGAAACTTGAAACTTGAAATATATAAAATCATAGTACCAAAATTATATAAAATACGTGAAAAGTGGAATAAAACTTAAAGAAAAATACATTCAGTAAAATCTTTGAGCAATCCTAGTGTTTTCAATGCCGAACAAGGAACGCTGATGTTTGAATGATGAAGTGAAATTAAGCATTCATAAATCTAAAATCGTTAATCGGTGTTCGATATTCATCTGATCAGAATAACGAACAAGCAAAGCTGATATTTGAATGATGAAGTCAAACTACTAAATCGTAAATCTTAAATCGTTAATCGGTGTTCGGTATTCATTTAATCAGAATACTGAACAAGGAACGCTGATATTTGAATGATGAAGTGAAATTAAAAAATTCATAAATCTTAAATCGTTAATCGGTGTTCGATATTCATTTAATCAGAATACTGAACAAGGAACGCTGATATTTGAATGATGAAGTGAAATTAAGCATTCATAAATCTACTTATATGTAATGGCCCAAAAACAACTTTGCGATCGCTAGCAGCATAACCACAATCAAGGTATAATATGCCACTTGATTAGCATATTTGTTATGGCTTGCAAAACGTGCCGTCAAAAAGCCACCTAGCGTTTGGCCAATCGCCATGATACCACCTATTTTCCAATCTATCAGCCCTTGGAAGTGAAAAAGAGCAATGACCAAAAGCGTATACACAGCAATTACAAATCCTTTGATGGCATTGCTTTCGATTATGTTTACCCGCATGCCTAAGACCATAATGATAAGAAAAAAAACACCCATTCCCATTTGAATGAATCCACCGTAAAAGCCTAAGGCAAATAATAACGGGATATAGACGTACCATTTTGGTTTAAAGCTTGTATCAGTTGCTCTTAACCAACGTTTGGGTTTAACCAAAATAGCAAAAAACATAAAAACCATCATAAATTTAAACACCGCTTTAAACTGCTCATTGCTCACATTTATGGCTAAAACACCTCCAGCAATGGCACCAATTATAATTGGGAGGATATAATGTTTATGTTTTGAAACATTCAGCTTTTTGTTGTTAAAAAAAACGACCGAAGCAATCGTAGATTGAGTAAATATCCCAATCCGATTCGTTCCATTGGCTACATTAGGTGGTAAACCCAGAACTTCTGTCAGAATTGTTAAAGTAATAGCACTTCCATTACCTGCTAAAGTGTTGATGGCGCCTGCTACAAAAGCACCGATAATCGCAATGAGATAGGTTTGAAGTTCTGTCACTTTATTCTAATACATTTACAATGATACTCAAATTAAATTTGCACAAGACAGATAGGTGATAAAGCTATTCTTAAAACTCTTTTGATGAATTTAAAAAGCACATCAACCACAGAAAGCAATTTAAGTTTCAAAATCCCAAAAACTCCTTTGTGCCTATGCATCCATTTTAAAATAAATAAATAATGTGAGTTTGATAAATATTTTGGTTATAAAATACAGAATATCAATGTTTTGCCTATGCCATGCTAATAGCGTAGTCGAAGCCATACAAAAATTAAAGATAAAAAAGCACCCTTCGGACTGCGCTAAGGGTGACAAAATTCTATAATGCTAATATAATTATGAGATTATCAATATTATAATAATCGAACTCAGGTAAATATGTATTTTTCAACAGACCCTAATTAGTTATAAGATGACCCGTCAAGGCTCAATGGCATAAACACAGATAAAATCTTCAACATCGAAAAAGTGCAAGAGATAGTCCGTTTTTTTCTCATGATAAGTCACTGTTGCAGAAGTAGTAAATGCATTAAAATCAAAGTCGAATACAAAAATATCATGCAAAAACAATAAACCTTGTTTGCCATATAATTTGTATAAAGCTTCTTTGGCGCCCCAAACTATGGTTAATTTTCGAATCAGGTCCTCTTCTCCCAATTGTTTATACTCTTCTATTGGTGTAAATTTAGAGGCTATTTTTTTTATTTTTGACCGTTGTTTTTCAACATCAACACCTACTTTTTTATCGCTTACAATTACAGTTGTAAACTGAAAGCTATGTGAAATAGAAATGTGCTGCCCATTTATAAGATGAGGTTTTCCATATTCATCATAAAGCAAATCAAAATCAGTGTAACCACATTCATGCAATAGGTGTCGAATACTTAAAAATGCTTTTCGATGCATTTCAGACTTCATCCTATCAAATTTTGATTGGCAATAGTCCGAAAGTTGAATTCCTTGTGCCAATTCTGTTTCAGTCTCAGTTACTTTCCAAATAAGAAGTTGAGAGTTGGCATCAATTTTAATTCTTTTATAACTGGAAATATAAATTATGAAAATTGGAGAAAATCAACTAGTATTTAGAATAGTGTTTTCAAAGTTTTAGAAAATATAATTCTTTTCTGGAACACTTAAAATTA
>JAUIFC010000022.1 GCA_030429455.1 Bacteroidia bacterium
AATAAAAGCTTCTAATAAAAATAAAGGTGAAGCGCTACTTGTAGCCAATGATTACCGAAGATTTAACTATGAACCATATGCCTACCGTACCAAAAACTATGGCAAAACTTGGGAGCGTATTGTCGATGCCGAAGATGTAAAAAGTTATGCGCTAAGTATTGTTGAAGACCCGATAGAACCAAATCTATTGTTTTTAGGAACAGATGATGGATTATATATGAGTATGGATGCAGGAAGTTCTTGGACAAAATGGACTAATGGTTTTCCTACTACATCGGTAAAAGATTTAGTGATTCATCCAAGAGAACACGATTTAGTCATCGGGACATTTGGCAGAGCAGCATGGGTTCTAGACGATATCAGACCTCTAAGAGCAATTGCAAAAAATTCTGCTGTTTTAAAGGAAAACGTCAAACTCTTTGAGCCAGCAACAGGATATCTAGCATCCTACCAACAACCAACAGGCAGTCGATTTGGAGCTGATGCCTTGTATAATGCAGAAAACAGAACATCTGGAGTTCATTTGGCTTACGTATTTAACAAGAAGGAAGCAGATAGCACAAATAAGTCAGAAGATGCTAACGACAAAGAATCGGTAAAGTGGGACTCACTTAGCCTAATGGTTTACGACGAAGACAAACTCATCAGAACATTAAAACGAAAAGTTCCTAAAGAAAATGGTCTGCAACATTGGACGTGGTACATGGATCAAAAAGGTGCAGATTACCCGTCTAGAAGAATTTCCAAAAGAAAATCAGAACCACGAGGTTTTGTTGTAAAACCTGGCACATACAAAGCAGTTCTACAATATGGAGATTTGACATCCGAGACAAATATTACGATAAAACCTGACCCCAGATGGCATACAAGTAATGAAAACATTAATGACGTTCATCAGACGTATAACACTTTATTGGAGATGCAACAAACTGTTGCCGATGCGGTAAAACAATTAGCTAAAAGTAAAAAAACAGCTAGTAATTTTAAACAATCGATGACTGATATTGATAAAAAGAAATATGAAGAAAGTATAAAACTTACAGATTCTATCATCAAAAAAATTGACAAAAGAATTGATGGATTTTTAGGAAAGCAAGGCATAACAAGTAATCCTGACGTCACTCCTATGCAGCGTCTTAACTCGGCAAAAGGCTATGTAAGCAATAGTTTTGTCAATGGCATTACCGACACTGAACGCAAGTTAATAGAGCACGCAAAAGATGCTTTGAAAGAAGAACTCAACCACACAAACACTTTCTTCCAAAATGAATGGAAAGCATTTGTTTCAAAATCCAAGAGTATTGATATTTATCCGTTTAAAGAAGTAAAAACCTATAAGCTAGAGTGATGAGTCATGTTTAATTTGACTTGAACTAATACCATTTGTGATTTGGAATTACTGTAAAAGAAATTGATGATTTTTTTCTTTATACAATACAGAAAAATAAAGCATAACCATAGCTACTGTTTCTTTTTATGTTGCAGTAGAAAGGAAAAAAGGGTGATTTATTATAGTAATTTCAAGTTATAAATGGTATAAAAAAAGACCTCACAGGTTTTGAAAACCCGTGAGGTTTAAAAAAAACTAGAAATATAGAATTCTCTACTCTTTAAAATATTTTAATAATTGTGTTGTCGATGGGTCGTGTGGGGTCATCACCTCATTGTTTAAATCTTCAAGAACTTTATTAGCCAATTGCTTCCCTAATTCGACGCCCCATTGGTCGTAACTAAAAATATTCCAAACGATACCTTGAACAAATATTTTATGCTCGTACATTGCAATCAATTTACCTAAACTCTTAGGTGTGAGTTTATTTATAAGTATAGTATTTGTTGGGCGATTGCCATCGAAAACTTTGAAAGGTTTCAAAACATCAATATCTTCTTTAGACATCCCTTTTCCTTCCAACTCATTGACAACTGTTTCTTCATTTTTACCATTCATTAATGCTTCTGTTTGAGCAAAAAAATTGGCCATTAAAATATTGTGATGTTCAGTAAAATCATTCAACGAATGTTTGTAACCTATAAAGTCGCAAGGAATAAGCTTAGTGCCTTGGTGCAAAAGCTGAAAAAAAGCATGTTGGGAATTTGTTCCTGGCTCGCCCCAAACGATATTACCCGTTTGATAACTGACTGGATTTCCAAGACGATCGACCCCTTTTCCATTACTTTCCATAATGGCCTGTTGTAAGTAAGGTGCCAGTTTTTGTAGGTATTGCGTATATGGAATGATTGCTTCACTTTCAGCATTGTAAAAGTTGTTATACCATACCGTTAATAATCCTAAAATAACTGGAATATTATTATGAAAATCTTCATCTTTAAAATGAGTATCCATTTCATTTGCACCATCCAAAAGATCCTGAAACGCATCATAACTTGTTCCTAGAGCGATAGACAAACCTACTGTACTCCACAGAGAGAATCTTCCGCCAACCCAATCCCACATTGGGAACACATTTTCTATGGAGATTCCAAATTTCTCCGCTTTATCCACGTTGGCCGAAACCGCTACAAAATGAAGTTTAATGTTATCTTGAGTCGTATGTTTTAAAAACCAATTTCTAACCGTAGTGGCATTTGTAAGTGTTTCTTGAGTTCCAAAAGATTTGGAAACTACCAAACAAAGTGTTGTTTCTGGATTGAGACCTTTAAGAGTCTCTGCCACATGATCGCCGTCTACGTTGGAGATAAAATGTACATTTAAATGGTTTTTGTAAAAAGATAGGGCATCCATGACCATTTGAGGGCCTAAATCCGAACCACCAATTCCAATATTGACCACATCGGTTATTGGTTGACCTGAAAATCCTTTCCATTCACCATTTTGCACTTTTTCTACAAAAGATTTAATCTTCAGTTTGGCAGCATTGACATCTTGTCTGATAGGTTCGCCTTCTACATTGATTTCAGAATTTGAACGTAGCGCCGTATGAAGCACTGCTCTTCCTTCTGTTTGATTGATCACATCACCTTGAAACTGAGCTTGAATTGCTTCTTTTAATTTCACTTCTTGTGCCAAGCTCATTAATGCTTGAAATGCTTTTTCAGACAGGCGATTTTTAGAGAAATCGACTAAAAAGTCTTCAAACTGAACGCAAAATTTTTCAACTCTATTACTTTCATTTTTAAAATGCTCTAAAATTGAAGTCTCTTTTTCTACACTATAAATCTCTGAAAGCTGTTGCCAAGCTTTGGTTTGTGTAGGGTTTATTGAAGGTAAAGCCATTGTTGAATTATGCTTTTTTAAGGTGAGGAATTACGTTATTTTGGTAATGAAGTATCAAACCATCAATTGGTCTTCTAATAATGTTTCCAATGTTAAGATGGTATCGTTTTGCAACATCTCTGATGATATCTTCTGAGAAAAATGCGATAGAGCCAATAAAATGAATTGGTACATTTTGCGCATTTTTATAGCACATGACTCGTCTTTCGATAAACTTCTCCATTCCTTCATAAATTAATTTATAGAAGTAACCATTTCTTTCTTCGGAAGTGAAAATAAATTCCGCAAAGTGAGCTAAATACGTATTTGGATTTTCTTGCTTGTAGACATTACTTTTTATAGTATCAGCACGCAAATCATAACGGCGTTCAAATTCTCGACTCATGTCTTCACCCATATACTTATAGTAATAGTCTCTTATGAGACGCTTACCGAAATAATTCCCACTGGCTTCGTCCATTAAGATAAATCCAAGTGATTCTACTTCCATATGCACTTTTTCTCCATCAAAAAAGCAGGAGTTAGAACCTGTACCCAAAATACAAACGATTCCAGGTTCGTTTGTGGCTGCAAAAGCCGCTGCCACCATATCTTCATCTACGTTTATTTCAGCATCTGGCAGGTAATCTTGTAGTATATCGTGAAGCACTTTTCGTGGTGTTGGTGTTCCACAACCAGCTCCAAAAAAATCTACGCGTTTAATTTTGGATTTCACATTAGCCAAATCCTCATTTTCAAGCAACCTCTCCTTTAAAATATCTGGTTTAAAAACTGCGGGATTGAGACCTTTTGTTCTTGTTTTCAAAACTTGGTTACCATTTTCGTCTAATAAAAGCCAATCACATTTAGTAGAACCGCCATCTGCAATAATAATCATAATGAAAAATTTAAAAATAAAAAAGGCTTACAGTATTTGTAAGCCTTTGAATAAACATATATTATAAGTTAGAAACGTGAGCTGATAAGCTAAGCATCTTGTCAGAAAAACCCCATTCGTTATCATACCATGAGATTAATTTGAAGAAATTGTCATTCAGGGCAATACCTGCATTTGCATCAAAGTTAGACGTTGCAGCCTCAGACACATAATCTTGAGACACCACCTGATCTTCTGTGTAAGTTAAAACCCCTTTTAAATCACCTTCCGCTGCATTCTTAACAGCTTGTTTAACCTCTTCATAAGTCGCTGATTTTTCTGTTCTTACAGTAAGATCGACTACAGAAACATCTGCAGTTGGAATTCTAAATGCCATACCAGTAAGTTTGCCTTCCAATGCAGGAATAACTTTTGCGACTGCTTTTGCAGCACCAGTACTTGTAGGTATAATGTTGTTCATTGCGGCTCTTCCCAAACGATAGTTTTTTCTAGAAGGAGAATCGACAGTATGTTGCGTAGCCGTTGCAGCATGCACAGTAGTCATAAGTCCTTCAACAATTCCAAAGTTATCATCAATAACCTTAGCTAATGGTGCTAAACAGTTTGTAGTACAAGATGCGTTTGAAACGATTGTATCTTCTGCTTTTGCTTGGGTATGATTAACGCCCATAACGAACATTGGAGCTGTCTTTGAAGGTGCAGAAATCACAACCTTTTTTGCTCCTGCTTTGATATGTGCAGACGCATTGTCCAAATCTGTAAAGATACCTGTACAATCGCATACCACGTCGACATCTACTTCATCCCATTTTAAATCTTCTGGATTTCTTTCAGCAGTTACTCTTATGGTTTTTCCATCCACAACCAAGTGTCCATCTACAACCTCAACAGATTTGTCAAATCTACCGTGTACTGAATCGTATTTTAACATATAAGCCAAATGTTCTACATCAAGTAAATCGTTGATTGCAACTATTTCTACATCGTCTCTTGTTTGAGAAATTCTGAAAGCAATTCGTCCGATTCTTCCAAAACCATTAATACCAATTTTTGTTTTCATTATAGTGTAAATTAAATTTAAAAATTAAGATGATATGATATCAGCGACTCTTATCAAGTCTGTATCTATTGTTTTTTTGAAGTCTATAGCCGTTTCAAAAGGCACTCTTACAATTTTGCTGTGACTAACGCCAATCATGACATTGGTATCACCTTCGAGCAAAGCGTCTATGGCACCAACACCCATTCGACTCGCTAAAACCCTGTCGTAGCAACTAGGCGAACCACCTCTTTGAATGTGGCCTAAAACCGTTACTTTACATTCATACTGTGGCAAGTCCCGTTCTAGATTTTCAGCAAGTTCTGTGATGTTCTTTCCGATTTGATCTCCTTCTGCAACCACGACAATACTAGATGTTTTACCAGCAATTCGGCTTTTATGGAGAGATTCGACTAGTCTATCCATTCCTAAATTTTCTTCAGGAATTAAGATTTCTTCAGCACCTGCGGCAATACCACTATTAAGGGCAATATCGCCAGCATCCCTTCCCATTACTTCGATAAGGAATAGCCTGTCATGAGAGTTTGCCGTATCTCTAATTTTGTCTATGGCATCGACTACTGTATTGAGTGCTGTATCATAGCCTAGTGTAAAGTCTGTTCCATTAATATCATTATCAATAGTACCAGGAATCCCAATAACTGCAATATCATATTCCTCACTAAAAATTTTTGCACCAGTAAAAGAACCATCACCACCAATAACGACAAGCGCATCGATACGTCTGGATTTTAAATTGTTGTAAGCCACTTTTCTGAACTCGGGAGATCTAAAGTCATGTGAACGAGCAGATTTCAGAAAGGTTCCTCCTCTATTGATTATATTTCTTACACTTCTTGCGCCAAGTTCCTCAAATTCATTTTCAATGAGTCCTTGAAAACCTCTATAAATGCCATAGCACTTGAGATAATTGTAAGATGCTGCTCTAACGACAGCTCGTATTGCTGCATTCATTCCGGGTGAATCGCCACCACTTGTTAAAACTGCAACTGATCTAATCTTTTTTTCTGTTTTTTTCATACCTCAAAAATATCAGTTTTATTCAAATTATACTAATGTTAACTTTTGCTAAATCGATTTCGGTTGATAAAATTAAGTCATAAAGTGACGAATATCAGATAAACAAATCGTAAATATATTGAATTCTGTATTATACTTTTTATTATTTTATCAATTTTACCTGTTGAAAATTTAAAAATAAACAAAATTAAATGACCTCCTACCTTACATTTTTTCAAATGAAATGGCAATTCCACCACCTTCAGCTAATTTAATATCCAAATTATCGGAGCTTTTCACTTCCATAGAATCGTAGGCGATAGAAAGTGGATTTTGATTCCAATGTGCATCTTTGCCATCCTTGTAAACTTTGGCAAGATAGGTTTGACCTTCATCTAAAAAGTCTAAAGTTATTTGAAATTCTCTTTTGTTCTCGTCTGTTATGGCACCTAAAAACCAATTGTCTGTTTCACGTTCTTTTCGAGCGATGCTTACATAATCTCCAACTTCTCCGTTAAGAACTTTAGTTTCAGACCAATCGACTCCGACATCCTTTATAAATTGCAAGGCATCTGGATTAGCTTCGTAATGCTCAATCAAGTCGGCAGCCATTTGAACTGGACTATAAATCACCACATACAGCGCCAGTTGATGGGCAAGCGTCGTATTCACTTGATTGCTTTCTTTGTATTCATTAAATTTGATATTGAAAATACCAGGTGTATAATCAATTGGACCAGCCAACATTCTGGTAAAGGCTACAATTGGTAAGTGCTCAGGAGGATTCCCACCATCACTCGACCAGGCGTTAAACTCTTGGCCACGCAATCCTTCTCGAGAAATGATATTTGGATAAGTTCGTCTTAAGCCTGTTGCTTTTATAGGTTCGTGAGCGTTTACTGCCACTTGATAGTCTGCAGCTTTAATCGCTGCATTGTTATAGTGATTTACCATATATTGCCCATGGTGGTATTCTCCTTTTGGCAAAATTTTACCCACATAACCTGATTTTACCGAATGCATCCCATACTTTTGCATCAAAGCATAGGCTGTGTCTAGTTGTTTATCGTAAGTCTGGGTTGCTGCTGAAGTTTCGTGATGCATGATGATTTCAACCCCTTTTTCTTTAGCGTATTTAGAAATTTCATCAAAATTGTAATCAGGATAAGGGGTGATAAAGTCAAAAACGCCTTCTCTATCTTCAAACCCAATCCAACGTTCCCAACCAGTGTTCCAACCTTCAACTAAAACTCCTCCGATGTTATTCTTTGCAGAAAAATCGATAAAACTCTTTACATTTTCGGTCGTTGCACCATGCTTACCGTGAGCTTTGCCAGTATCTTTCCACACGCCATCAACCATTTCCATTCCATAATCCCATCTGGATTTACCCAAATGCATTTCCCACCAAACGCCGGTATATTTCATAGGCGTAAACCAAGACACATCACCTAACTTGTTTGGCTCATTTAAGTTTACAATTAAATTAGACTCTATTAAAGCAGGAGCATTGTCCGTAATTTGAATGGTTCGCCATGGTGTTGAAAAAGGAGCCGTTTGCTTTACCTTATAAGCTGTATTTTCCGAACCTACCAAATTGCTTTTTAAATTTAAATTTTCAGTATCCACTTTAAGGGTCATTCCGGAATAGTTTAACAATTCTGCTTCATGAAAACTGAGATGTGTTCCATCTTGACCAACCATAGTAACAGGTGTATTTACCGCATTTTCTGGGATGTAAGTTTGTGCCAAACTGCTGTGGTTACGATACTGTAAGGCGTCTATTTCGGATAGTTTGGTTGTATTGTATAAATGTTCATAGATATCCCAATCTCCTGGAATCCAGAATGTTTTATAGTCTTCTGTGAGATTGAACTCTGTATGCTCATTGGCTATTAAAACCTCATTTACATTTGGTTGTTCAGGAAAATGATACCTGAATCCTATGCCATCGTCATACACTTTGAAAATGATATCGAGTTGTCTTTGCTGACCCGTTTTTTCCTGAAGATGAATAACTCTTTTGTTGAAGTTATTTTGCACGTCTAACTGTTCGCCCCACGGCATTTGCCATGTTTCTTTGACCGATAACAAACCCTCTACAGTCATTTCAAGATCTTTGTCAAGTGGCTCCATGTTTGTAAACTTAAATCCCACAAACGATGTATCGATTACAGTTTTGTTTTTAAAGTTAACTATGTAGTAAAATTGGCCTTCTTCGTTTACATCGAAACTTACTGCTATCTCCTGATTAGGCGACGTTAGTGCTTTATTTTGCTTGACCTGACATGACATTAGACCCATTGACAATATTAAGGTGAAAAAAATTGGTTTCATTTTTATAGTTTTGATATTCAGATTCATAAAAATCTAAGGTTGAATGCTTACATTTTCTCTAAAAGAACAATTCCATTTTCTGGTTTGACCTTCACTTTACCTTCACTAACTTTATAGGTTTTACCTGAATAAGCATCTTTTACTTCAGAATCATTTTCAAAAATTGAAGATACATCCAATGCCATTTCAGCTGAATCCAAATCTAAAGCAATGACTACTTGATCATTAAAATCATTTTTAGAGTAAGTTCTGCTAAAAACAAAAGGTTGTTCAGAGATTAATTGGTGTTTGCCTGCGCCTACAGCCGGGTGATGACTTCTAAATTGACCTAATTTTTGATAGTGCGTCAACGTATTTTTTACGGAATCTACCGTTTTCATTTGCTCCCAGTTCATGAAAGATCGGAGTGTTGCATCGCCGATAGTTCCTTCAATAGTCAAGGAGCGGTCTGATTCGTCACCATAATACACTTGTGAAGCCCCTGGAGAAAGTAAAAGCATCGTTCCTCCTTCAAGGCTTTTCACTCTTGACTTATCATATGGTTGCCCGTCGTCATGAGAGGTGATATAATTCAATGTTCCGAAATCTTTCAACTGATTTTGTAAAATGCTGTCGTATTTATGGAATACATCCTTTTTAGCCATCTGTTTTGCATTCCATTTGAATTCAAAATTGATTAAACTCCGAAATGCAGATGGCTCAAAATAGTTGACTTTTACATCACCGTAATCAAAAAATTGTCCCCCACTGATTCCGTAATTATAAACTTCGCCAACAAGATAAAAACCATTGTCATCCAAAACCTTATCTGGATTATTTGTTTTGAATTGTTCGAAAGCGTAATCGCACTCAACTTTAAATTCTTGCCAAACGTACTCTTCGGTATGTTTTACCGTATCCACTCTGTAGCCATCTATTCCGAAATCTGTAATGTAATCGGTAAGCCATTTCATGATGTAAAACCGTGGTGCTCTTGGGTGACCTGTTCTTTCAAAAAAGGCATCCAACTCTTTTACCTCTTGCTCATATCTGCCTTCAGCCTTCCATTTTTCGACTAACTGAGGTGGCAATTCCACAGCATCGTTACTATCTGTTCTGATGTCTGGCAAATTCTTCACCAATGTACAAACGATGGTGTTTTCGTAATTATCGTATTTACACTGCGGTTCTGTACGCACCCATTCGTCTGGCCATACAGGATCTATTTCTGTAACTGGCCCTGTATGATTGATTACCGCATCGAGTAAAATTCTAATCCCATTGTCATGAGCAACTTTAACGAGCTCGTGTAAATCTTCGGCTGTTCCAAAGTTTGGGTCAATCTTTGTCCAATCCTTTGCCCAGTATCCATGGTAACCATACGTAACTCCTGTTCCTTCGTCTGTTGCGTCGTGGATTTGCTCGACAATGGGCGTCATCCAAATGGCATTTATTCCTAAGTCTGTAAAGTAGCCATCTTCTATTTTTTGGGTTACCCCTTTAATATCTCCACCTTCAAAACCTCTAAGGACTCCAGCTTCTTTAGTACGATTAAGTACATTGTCGTTCGCTGTGTCTGCATTGTTGAATCTATCGGTTAAAAGAAAATAGATGTTGGCATTTTCCCAAACAAAAGGGATTTCAGGGACTTCTGGAGTTTCTGTTTGCGCTTTGGTCTTGGCTTCTTTATTGCAACTTGTTAAAATTAAAAAGAAAATAAGTAGTTTAAATATTGCTTTCATTTGTGTTGATTTTTAAACCTCTCAGTTTTTTTTGAAAACTTGTCAGGTTTGATCAGTTTCTATTCTTGAATTTTTAAAATAAAAGATTGTAATGGTTCTACATCCAATCGTACTTCAGCTTTGCCGTTTTCAACTTTTAAGGTTGAAGTATATTTACCATACAATTGGTCATTGACTTGATATTCGCCATTTTTCAGTTCTAATTTCTTTACTAAGTCTTCGGGCAACTGCAATTCAAAGCCATATTTATTTTCAGCATTAAAATTGGCAATGACAATCAACTTTTCATTTTCAGTCCATCTGGCGAATGACAAGACCTTATCATTATACCAATCTGTGTTTTGCTGATTATACCACTGCAAATCATGGTAATCGCCCATCAGTGCTGGACTATTGATTGTAAAATTAAGTAAACGTTTATAGAAATCTCTTAGGTCTTTTTCTTCTTGAGTAGATTGACCGCCATCAAATTTTTTATTATTTACCCATCTGACATAACTAGGCACACTTCCATAATCGAAAATTGTCGTTCTTGTAGGGTCGCCAAAGCCTAAATCATCTTCGGCTTTTTCGCCAAATTCTTGACCGAAATAAATCATTGTAGGCGAAGTTGTAGATGTTGCAGAAACCACCATCGCTGGTTTTCCTTTTAATGCATTTCCTGCAAAATCAGGACTGGCGATGCGCTGTTCGTCATGATTTTCTAAGAAGTGGAGCATGTGATGTTCAATATCTCGCAATTCATCAAAAATCGGTGGAATATTATTGGTACTGCCATGGCCTTGCATGACATGTTTAAGCGTATCGTATAACTGGACTTTATCGTACAAATAATCCATTTTCCCTTTTTTGATATAATCACGGTACAGATGTGGCTGATAAACCTCAGCCAATAAGAATGCCTCCGGATTTTTCATTTTGATGGAAGAATTCATATAACTCCAAAACTCCACGGGTACCATTTCTGCCATATCGAATCGGAAACCGTCAACTCCCTTATCTAACCAATACAAAGCTATGTCTCGAAATTTTTCCCATGAATCCGGCACTGTTTTATCGCTCCAAAACTCAAAATGTGCCTTATGGTCTAAGTTCTCTGCTCCAGAAGGAAGATCGGCAAAGTCTTTTATTCCATCTGGATTTATACCATAATTCACCTTTACAGTTTCGTACCAATCGTAGAAGTGAGGTTTAGATGCTCTAGACCCATTGCCCGTCCATTTGGCAGGAGTTTCGTCAAATTTTCCGTCTGCCAACGGATGTGGCAAACCACCTAAAGTTTTGTAATTATTAAGCGGGTCTGGAACTTGAAAAGACTCACCAGGATTGTAATAAAAATTATTATTCACATGGTATTGAAGACTTTTATCGTCGCTTGCTCCAAAATCTTCGGTGCCTTCAGGATTGGTTAGACTTTGATAATTACGTGCCACATGATTTGGTACGATATCTATAATTAATTTTAGACCTGCATCGTGGGTCCTCTTTATTAATGCTTCAAATTCTTCTAACCTGTTTTCAACATTCACTGCTAAATCGGGGTTGACGTTGTAATAATCTTTAACGGCATAGGGCGAACCTGCTCTGCCTTTGACCACATCAGGATCATCGTTGGATATGCCATACTTTGTGTAATCGGTTATCACATCATGATGAGGAACGCCTGTATACCAAATATAGGTGACGCCCAAATCTTTGATTTCGCTTAAAGCCTTATCTGTAAAATCGTTAAATTTTCCTACTCCATTTTCCTCTAGAGTTCCCCAAGGTTTGTTTGTAGTATTCGTATTGCCAAATAATCGGGTAAAAACCTGATATACAACTTGCTTTTTTTTCATTTGAGTAGATGTTTCGTTTTGAATTTCAGATTTATCTTGCATTGGTTCAGTATCTTTTTTACAAGACACTGCTCCTATAAAAATGCTTGCCAGAACTATATATTTAATTTTCATATTTATAATAATTTATTTTAAACATTAATCGATACATTCAACTTAAAGTTTGACTCTTAATTCTAGTTCTTCTTTCGGATTCCATTCAAAATTCAACTTTAGTATTTTGGTTTTGGAATTGTAATCGCCATTAGCTTTTTGCTTTCCTATTTTGATTTTTCTAGGTCGGCTCTCGATATTGTGAATAATTAGTTGAATGGTTTTTGTTGAAGTTGTATAATTTTCAGCTATTTCCGCCTCTAAGTCTATTTCTAACCATTTTCCTTCAATTTCTGCTTCAAATACAAGGATTTCAAAAGCTTTTTTACCTATTGGATCTACCGTTTTTCCATCGTCCATATAGAATTTACGTTCCATTTCTTCGGTAACCGATGAATGGTGGAAATAGTGCAATTCAATTTGGTTTGGCTCGTAATCCTTTGTCGAAGCCATAGGTTGTGCTAATGGTATAAACGCTCCAGCTCTAACGTAAGTAGGGATACTTTCTTCTTTTAGTTGAATTGTTTTGGTTTGCCCACCTTTTATAATTTCATCTGTATAAAAATCAAACCAATAAGAATCCTTTAAAAAGTAAACCTCTTGGGATTCTTTTCCTTGAGCTAGTACTGGTGAAATCAAAAAGTCTTTTCCCCATAAATAGGATTGGCTGTAATCCCATAATTTTTCGTTTGAAGGTTCTTCGAAAATTAATGGTCTCATCAAGGGAACGCCTCCTAAATGATTCTGAACCATTAAATTATAGTTATAAGGCAAAAGCTTGTAGCGCAATTCGATGGCTTGTTTTGCAAGTGTTTTGGCTTTTGTAGCTCTAAAAACGGGTTCACTTGGCACATCTTCATGCGCATGAGGTCTGTAGATTGGTTGAAAAACACCATATTGAAGCCAACGCACGTACAACTCATCATCCAAGTTTGCTCCAGCAAAACCACCCAAGTCACTGTGCATAAACCCAATACCCTGCATTCCCATTTGTAATGCAATTTCCGGTTGTGGGACTAATCCACCCCAACTGCGACTCACATCTCCAGTCCAAGGAATCAATCCATAACGCTGTGAACCCGAAGAACCTGCTCGCATCAAAATAAAAGGCCTTAACTCTGGTGAAGCTTCTTGGCTTGCTTCATAAACCAATCTTGCCCAATCATGCCCATAAATGTTATGGACTTCATCTGCATTTCCTTTTACATGTTGTACCCAATTGGGATGCACTTCTGGCTCTCCTAAGTCTCCCCAAAATCCAGTCACTCCCATTTCTGATAAGCCTTTATAGATATTCTTAAACCAATTGTAACCAGAACTGCTATAAATGTCTATCAATCCAGTATTCCCAAAATAAAAATCATAAACGGCTGGGCTACCTGTAGAATCTTTGGCCATGACATTCTTTTCAACCACTTCGTCCCATTTTAATGATGTTGTAAGCACAAATGGCTCTGTGATAAGTATCGTTTCAACATCTTGAAATTTTAATGTATTAATCATCTGTTTCGGTGTAGGAAAAGAATCTTTCAAAAATTCAAAACCTCCCATGCTGCCCTTTATTTCTTTTCCAAACCAATACAAGTCCAAAATAATGGCGTCTACAGGAATTTCATCATCTTTAAACTTTTGAATGGTTTCTAAGGTTTCTTTTTGGGTGTGATAACCAAACCGACTGGAAAAATTACCTAGTGCCCAACGTGGTAGCATGGGTTGTTTCCCAGTTAAATCCGTATAACTGTCAACGACATCGTACCAAGATTCTCCTGCAATAACTTGGTAAGTTTTTCTTCCAGATATGGTTTCGTAAGTTAAGGTGTTGTCCTTTTTACTATCAAAATCCAAATACCCAATTGGTGCATTGTCAAAATGAATCATGTACATTTTTGAAGACAGCACGATAGGTATGGTGAAATTCATTAATTCGGAGTGTTCCTGATATCCATAATGCGCTCTGTTAAATAATGGCAATCGGTAACCTCTGCGGTTCATTCCTAACGCTCTTGCTCCAGCGCCATACAGCACTTCATCCTCAGTTAAATTAAAGTCAATTTTCTCTGTTTGGTCTGCAACAATATTACCACTTACCAAATCCATAGGTTCGTGAACAGATTTGTAATAGCCTTGCTTCTCTGAAATTAAATTTTTGCCCTTATACGTATAACTGATCTGAAAAGGAGAAGTAGTCACAGACACGGAAATGCCCTCTGAACCAAAGGTGATGACATTGCCTTGATAGTTGTAAGTCGTCTCAATTTTTTGAGGACTTAAAACAACCGCATGAGAATCTGGATTAAAAGTTTCGCCTGTTGGCAAAAACGTAGTCTCCAAAATATCCTCCGAATAAAACTGGAATATGTATTTCCCATCGTTGGTAGTTACAGAAAAAATACCGTTCTCTTCATTGTGAGATTGATAAATTCGGTTTGGATTTTGGGCTATTCCAATGTGAAATAGGCCAAATAAATTGAATACTAAAATTATATTTTTCATCACTAAATACTTTTATGTCTTATTGAATCGAACTATTGATGAGATTACTCTATTTTGTATTTTACAACTATAAAACTCCTCTAAAACACTTGCCATGCCAACAAACAAAACCTCTAAGAGAAGTTTAGACATTAGACTTTTTTCCCTCATAGGAGAATTAAAGAAGGTGTTTACCATCATTCTCCATCAAAATTTTTAGCTAACATAAACTCCAAAGGAATATTCAGTCGTTTATTCCAAGAATTTTCAGAATGTTCTGTGCCTTCAAAAAACAAGTTCCGAGAATCTGAAGTGGTGTAGCCTTTTTGTTTCAAAATTTCATCTACTCTTGGTGCATATTGAGGATAATGTTCATCCAAGGTTTTATTGCCATAATCGAAATATAGTTTATGGCTACCAGCTTTTGGTAAATTTTGTTCCATATAAGTAAATATGGCCTCTGGCAAAGGATTATCCTCCATGACTTGAGCACCTACCCAATGTGTAGACAAACACGATGCAGCAGCAAAAACATTCGGATATTCGGAAATGGCGTACATGCTCATTAATCCACCCATACTTGACCCCATGACAAAAGTATTTGCCTTATCTGGTTTAGTTCTAAAATTGTTATCGATGTAAGGTTTTAACTCTTTTACTAAAAATCGTAAATAATTATCACCATTGAGCTGAAAATCAGATTCTCCCGCAATACTTTTCAATTTCGATTTGTCCTCTTCCGAAACAAACTCAATTGCCTTTTGTGGAAATAAATCCTGCCACCTAATATTAGGAATGTTATGAATACCTACAACGATAAAATCTCTTGTTTTGCCTTCTTTGATCAATTGAGAAGCCCATTCGTCTACTTTCCATTCCTGTTTGTTCCAGGTTGTTTTAGCATCAAAAAGCATTTGTCCGTCATGCATATATAGCACACTGTATGTTTTACTCTTGTTGTAATTATTAGGCAGCCATATGTCTACAGGTCTGGTTTTTATATACTGCGAAGGGAAATTTTCAATTCGTTGCAGTTGCCCACTTGCTAAATCGATGTTTTGTAAGGGTGTTGGTTTTAACTCTTTTATCAATGGATGTTGTTTTGGAATTGGTTTGTTAAATAGCCAACTTATGGCTTCAGGAAAATTAGCAGACCAAAAGGCTTCGGTGTGTTTACCGCCTTTCACTTCTTTGTACAAAAAGCTGCTATCGTCAAATCCATTTTGAAGAAGCATATCTTTCATACTTCGCGCATCGGTTAGCATATTATCACTTTCTTGAGTTCCTACTAACATGTAAATTTTTGTATCCTGCGCTTTATGATAGGTGTAGGCTTTTTTGGAACTCCAATAGGCTGGGGAAAATATCCCTATTTTACCAAAAACATCATTTCGTTTAAAGCCTCCATAATGCGAAATTAATCCTCCCAAGGAAGAGCCAAAAATTGCTGTATTTTCCTTGTCTGATTTGGTTCTAAATTCAGAATCTATTTTTGGTTTTAGCGTGTTCACAATAAAATCTATGTACTGCTCACCTTCAGGATTTTCAGCATACTTAAACTTAAATGGAGACAGCTCGGTTACTCTTTTGTCTTCACCATGGTCTATGCCAACAATTATCAAATCCAAATTTGACTGCCTTGAAAGTGCATCCATGATTTCATCGATTTTCCATTCGCCAGCAAATGAGGTTTCGTTCATAAACAAATTCTGCGCATCGTGCATGTACACCACTGGATAACCTTCTGTTGAAGTCTTGTAATTTGGCGGCGTATATACCCAAACCCTTCTATACCGATCTAATTGAGGCATATAGATAGAATCACTAAGAATTTGAACATTATCTGGTAAAACCAATTCCTTTTTTGATGAAAAAGACGTCCAATTGTCAACTGAAAGCTTCAAGGTATCATTAGGTTTCGAGAATGAGTATGATCTGTTATTCAATTCATTGCGGTCAGCATCCAATTCTACTGATTTCCATGATCCCAAGGTGAATTTAAATTGAATGGTACTATCTTTTTGTTGCAACAAAATTGTATGCTTACTATCTTCTTTTTTCAATTTGAATTCCTCTTTTCCTCCAGTCCATCCTTCAAAATCTCCTGATATAAAAACTGAAAGAGAGTCTGGAATTTTAGCTTTAGATTCTAATTGGATGATAACCGAATTTTCAACTAAAGTGCTAGAGTTTTTACAGCCAAAAATAAAAGCAAAAACGACTATAAAAGTTATGTTTATCAAAGGTTTCACTACTTGATCATCTAATATTTAGTTGTGAAAAAAGTAATGCCCTTAGCATTGATTTGAATTGAAGATCCCCAATTCGACTGATTGCCAGTCACTAAATCTTTTAAAGATTTACCGTTTAAATTCATTTCGTTGAAGCGGTCAGTATCAAGACTGGTCTTTTCAGTTTTGTTGATAACTACACCGACAACTTCTTCTTCATATTTTCTAAACAAAACATATACGCCATCTTTAGGTGCAAAATGAATGGTTTTTCCTTCGTGAATCGCCTTGCTGTTTTTTCTATAATTTAATAAAGTTTTGAGGTAATTTTGCATACCCTTTTGGTCTTCAGAAAGCCCTTCGCCAGTAAATGCATTTACGGTGTCACCATTCCAACCGCCAGGGAAATCTGAACGAATGAGCCCATGATCGCCTGGTTTTTCAAAATCTGCCATAAGAATTTCAGTGCCATAATACAATTGTACTGTTCTTGGCATAGCCAAAATGTAACCTAACGCCATTTTTGTGTTTGGAATATTGCCATTAAGTTGGGTGTGGATTCTACTCATATCATGGTTGTCTGGAAAGACCAAAATATCCTTTGGTGCTGGATAAATAAAATCGTTGGCCAAGCCTTCGTACATTTTTACTAAACCTTTGTCCCAACTTTCTTCCTCGTTGAGTGCGGATATGATTTGACGTTGCATAGCAAAGTCCATGGTTGATCGTAAGTTGGAATTATAACCGTCTTTGTTTTTATTGCCTTGTTGCCAATAGGCTATTAGCAATGGATTGTAGCTCCATTCCTCGCCTACAATATTAAAATTTGGATATTCGTTCATAATCGCTCCAGCCCAATCTGACATAAAATCTTTATCTGGATATGGATATGTATCTTGACGGATTCCACCTAAATTGTATTCTTCTATCCACCAAATACTATTTTGAATAAGGTATTTGGCCATGAATGGATTACGTTGATTTAAATCCGGCATCGAACTTACAAACCAACCGTCTGCCATTCCTTTTTTATCTAATTCCGAAGCATAAATATCTTGATTGGATGTTCTTTTGTGGTTCGATGTTTTCACAATGTCATAATCCCACTTATCAATATTTTCCTCATAATGTTTTTGATAATTCACCCAATCGCCGAATGGCAAATCTTTCATCCACCAATGCTCCAGGCCACAGTGATTGGCAACTTGGTCCATGACAATTTTTATACCTCTTTTTGAAGCTTCGTTAGACAAAACTCTGTAATCCTCATTGGTTCCAAAACGAGGATCAATCTGGTAGTAATCTGTAATTGCGTACCCATGATAAGAACTTTTGGGCATATCATTGGTAAGTAATGGACATGACCAAATGGCCGTAAAACCCATATCATCGATATAATCGAGATGATTGGTGATTCCCTGAATGTCTCCACCATGTCTTCCATAGTCATTAGATCTGTCCACCGTTGTTTCAAGCAGACCTTCAACGCTATCGTTTTCGGGATTTGCATTGGCAAATCTATCTGGAGTAATGAGATACATAACGTCCGAACTATTAAAACCTACATAATCCTCAGAGGATTTTTCTCTTGGTTTTAGTTCATATTTATGCTTTAGTTTTTTACCATTTTTCAACTTAAATTGAATGTCAAATTCTCCAGCTTTCGTTGATGAACTTATCTCTAAATCTATAAATAAATAATTGGGGCTTTTTGCTTGATGAACTTCTGTGACAATTACACCTTCATAGTCGATTGATACTTCTGCCGCGCCAATATTTTCATGATGAACTAATAATTGAAGTTTTGTGTTCTTGAATCCAACCCACCAATGTGGTGGTTCTATACGGTTGATTTTTTTCTTGGAATTTTTAATATCTTCAATTGGAATTTTGGTATTATCCATTATTTCAATTTTTGAATTAAAGGAAAATGATAAACAAACAAAAAGTAGACATGTGGTTTTAATCAGATTTTTCATTTTTTCGGTATTTGAATCTTCAATAGGTAGGACATGATTGTAATTGGCTTTTAGATATTTTTACACATATCTATTAACAAAAACCAAAACCTCACAAGCTATAAATTCATTTAAATTGAAAATGATAGCTGTGAGGCATTGGCATATAATTATACAGTTAAAACCTGATCAGGTTGAACAGTAACTTTCGTATCGTTTACAAGAATTTCAAGAGGTGAACTGCCTTCTAATGAAAATTGGATTTTGTCTTTGGACACTATAATTTCCAAAATTTCATGTCTAAAATTCACCTTAAAGCTGTAAGCTTCCCATTGGTCTGGAATTTTAGGCGAAAAATAAAGTGTATCATTTTTAACACGCATTCCTCCGAATCCTTCTACAATACTCATCCAAGTTCCTGCCATACTTGTAATATGACAACCTTCTTTAACCTCTTTGTTATAATCATCTAAATCAAGTCTTGAAGTTCTTAAATAGAATTCATAAGCTTGTGGCATTCTATCCAACAACGCCGCTTGAATACTATGTACGCAAGGCGATAAAGAAGATTCGTGAACTGTAAATGGCTCATAGAAATCAAAATGCTTTTCGATTTCTTCTTTGCTAAATTGATCTTCGAAGAAATAGAAGCCTTGAAGCGTATCTGCTTGTTTGATGTAAGGCGAACGCAATATTCTGTCCCAAGACCAATGCTGATTAATTGGTCTTATAGATTTATCTAAATCCTTTACGGTTATCAATTCCTTATCCAAAAATCCATCTTGCTGAAGGTAGATGCCTAAATCATCAGAATATGGGAAGAACATTTGGTCTGCTATGGTTTTAAATTCATCTAATTCAGACTCATTAAAATTGGTAGTTTCAACAATTCTAGAATAATCTTCGGCATATTCCGTTTTTAGTTTTTCAAGATTTTCAGCAGCATAACTTAAACACCATTTTGCAATAAAATTGGTATAAAAATTATTGTTTACATTGTTTTCATATTCGTTAGGCCCAGTAACACCTAGTATGACATATTTATTTTTGTTTTTAGAAAAAGTTGCTCTTTGTTTCCAAAATCTAGCAATACCTAGTAAAACTTCCATTCCCATTTCAGGAATGTAAGAATAGTCGCCTGTGTATCTTACATAGTTGAAAATTGCAAAGGCTATTGCTCCATTTCTATGAATTTCTTCAAAGGTGATTTCCCATTCGTTATGGCATTCTTCACCATTCATTGTTACCATTGGGTAAAGCGCAGCACCATTGACAAACCCTAATTTTTCAGCATTCTCAATGGCTTTTTGTAGATGCTTGTACCTGTAAGTCAATAAGTTTCTGGCGACATCTTGGTTTTTTGTTGCCATATAAAATGGTAAGCAATAGGCTTCTGTATCCCAATAAGTACTTCCACCATATTTTTCGCCTGTAAAGCCTTTTGGTCCAATATTTAATCTGGCATCCTTACCTAAATAGGTTTGGTTAAGTTGAAATATATTGAAACGAATACCTTGCTGAGCCTTAATGTCGCCTTCAACTTTTATGTCACTCATGTGCCAAATTTCTGCCCAAGAAACTTTTTGCTCTTCTAACAATGCATCAAACCCTTTTTCTATAGCGATGTCCAAAATAGAAGAAGCTGCTGATTTTAGATGATCTATATCATGGTTTAAAGAGGTGACATAACCTCCAAATTTATAGAGAGAAAGTGATTGATTTTTTTCTACATGGTGATCGTAAGTCACATAGGCTTTTGTCTTTTTAAGATATACGTCTGGTTTGGCATCGATTAATTTGCCGTCACAGTATAATCTAGATTCCATGTAGGTACAGACATGGAAATGCGTTTTCATGGTATGCGAATTCACATAAGCTCTGTCTCCTTTTGCATCCATATCTGTTATTTCCCAAAATTTATCATCCCAGTTTGTATCTTGATTGGTAATGCCTGCAAACACATAAGGAGAATAAGTAATTGAAACTGAACCATTAAGTGGTGTAACTTGATATTTTATGGCGCCAAGTTCGTCATGTGTTAAACTTAAAAAACGAATCGACTCTACTTTGATTTGTATTCCATTTTCCATTTCTGCTTCAAAGCTGCGACTAAGCCAACCTTCTTTCATATTAAGTTCACGTCTAAAGCTTGATACAGACTTGCATGTATTCAAATCCAAACGATCGCCATTAACATGCACGTGAATCCCAATCCAATTTGGTGCATTTAATAATTTTGCAAAGTATTCTGGATAGCCATTTTTCCACCAACCCACTTTTGTTTTGTCTGGATAATATATTCCAGCGATATAACTTCCTGAAAATGTTTCTCCAGAATAGTCTTCTTCAAAATTAGCACGTTGTCCCATTGCACCGTTTCCGATGCTAAATAAACTCTCCGAGGATTCTACTCTTTCATGCTCGAATCCTTCTTCAATAATAGACCATTCGTTTGGTATGATATAATCTTGATTCATCTTTACGTATATTAAAGTGTATTAATGTTAAGTTTTGTTTCTAAAGTTTGAAATGCTGCGTAATCTAATTCCAAAAAGCCTTTAAAGCAGTAATCAGCTTCAGCTAATGTGCTTTTATCGCCAATGCCAATACTTGTCATCCCTCCTGTATTTGCTGCTTGGATTCCGGCTATAGAATCCTCGAAAACAAAACTTTCTTCTGGAGAATAGCCCGATTGTTCGGCTGCTTTTAAAAAACCTTCAGGATCAGGTTTTCCTTTGGTTACTTGATTACCATCTATGATGACATCGAACATATCCAACAATTGAACCGCATTTAATATTGTTTTGGCATTCTTACTTGCCGAGCCTAATGCAATTTTATGTCCATCTGCTTTTGCTGCATCCAAAAATGCCCTTACGCCAGGAAGAATATCGTCTGTTGTCATTGCATAGACAAGATTAAGATAATCTTTGTTCTTTTCATCCATGAGTTGATGAAATAATTCATCTGAAATGGTTTTATTACCCCATTTTAGAATTTTCTCTAAGGATTTTACGCGGCTAACGCCTTTGAGTTGTTCATTTTCTTTTTCTGTAAAATGAACTCCTATTTTTTTGGCAAGTCTCTGCCATGCTACAAAGTGAAATTTAGCTGTATCTACAATAACCCCATCAAGGTCAAAAATCAAAGCTTTAGTTTTCATTTTTTTTTATAAGTTAAATGGTTTTAATGTTCTTCTTTTGCTGGATTGCCATCAGTATTTTGATCTTTCACAAATCTTACCGAGACTGCTCCTAAAATCATAATTACACCAGCAAGAACTAGAATATAAATACCTTCGCCTCCAAAGAATGTTCTTAGAATTGGACCCCCAAAAACGCCACTAATTATTTGCGGAATGACTACGGTAAGATTAAATAGTCCCATATATATCCCCATTCGTTTGGCAGGTAAAGATCCTGAAAGGATGGCATAAGGAATAGATAACATCGAAGCCCAGGCCATTCCTAAACCAATCATCGAAATCAATAACATGTATTGGTTGTTAAATAAAAACATGGTTATAAAACCTAAACCACCTAGTAGCAGCGATAAAGAAAATATAAATTTTCTATTTGTTTTTTCGATTAATTTAGGCATAATGACAGAATATACTGCTGCCACTAAGCTGTATAATGCAAAACAGATACCAACCCAATTGCCTGCCTCGTCGAAAGCTTTTCTTATGGATTGATCGGTTGTGGAATTAGCATCAAAATCTATTGGCACGCCAAAATAATGCTGTGAAATTGCAGTGGTAGAATACACCCATAGTAAAAAAAATGGAAACCAAGAAAACAGTTGAACTATGGCTAACTGCTTCATGGTTTTAGGCATATTTAAAGCCAGTTTAAGAAAACTTTCCTTTTCATTTTTGTCTTCTTCTTTAATTCCATTTAGCTCTTCAAATTCTTTAGGAGGATATTCTTTGGTCCTTATAACAGTTACAAGAACACTTATTAATAATAGAGAGCCACCAATATAAAAAGACCATATGACAGAAGGTGCTACTTTACCTGCTTCTGCTTCGTTTGCAACACCTAACCACGTAAGAATAAACGGCAATGCAGAACCAATTACCGCACCAAAATTTATTAAAAAGCTCTGTATCGAATATCCCAGATTTCTTTGATTATCTGGGGTCATGTCGGCAACTAGTGCCCTAAATGGTTGAAATGTTACGTTGAAAGAACCATCCATCAAAGCCAACATAACCACACCAAAAACAAGAACTCCGGCACCTCCGGCTTTTAAAAATAGCGGGGCATTTGGCATTAAAAACATGGCTATCATCGAGACTATTGCACCAAATAAAATATATGGCGAACGTCTACCTATTCGAGTCCATGTTTTGTCGCTGGCCGCACCAACAACAGGTTGAACAACCAATCCCATAATGGGAGCTACAAGCCAAAAAAAGGATAAATTGTGAGGATCGGCTCCTAGACTTGTTAAAATTCTACTGGCATTTGCATTCTGCAATGCAAAGCCAAATTGAACACCAAGGAATCCGAAACTTAAATTCCAAATTTCCCAAAAACTTAGTTTTCTTTTACCCATATGGAAAAGATATTTAGATTAAACAATAAATTTTTGGAAGAATAGTAAGTGCCACAAATATATAAATAAATTTTAATTATAAGGTAGTATCTCTTTCGATAATCTTTGTATCGATCACATGTGTCTCAAAAACCTCATCCTCTTTTTGCTCATTTTCAAGTCTTTCTATAAGCAATTTTGCTGAAGTTCTTCCAATTTCAAATCCATTTTGATCTACCGTTGTTAGTGGTGGAAACGCATGTTTTGACAGTACGCCGTCAGTAAAACCTACAATTTGGATATCTTCAGGAATTCGTTTGTTCAATTTTCTTAGGACTTTCATCGCTGTAACGGCATAAATTTCATTTACTGCAAAAATGCCATCAATACCCTGTGATTTTTCAATAAATTCAGTGATTTGGTCTTCCAAATCTGTAAAATTATCCACAGATATCGACTCATCATTTACCTTACAGAGCAAAGATTCATCTGGAGTAATCTTATTTTTATTCAGGGCATTAATGTATCCATTTGTTCTAAGCTTACCAACATTTACATAGTCTTGCGTAGTAATTATAGCTATGTTTTTACAGTTGCTATCTACCAACTTTTGCACGGCAATTTCAGCGGCTTTAGTATCGTTGACTATCACCTTATCGCATTCAATATCATCAATTATTCTATCAAATAAAACAATCGGAATCCCTTGATTAATCGTCTCGCGTAAGTGATGAAAATCTTTTTTGGACAAGGTTTCTTTTGCTACCGACATGATGAAACCGTCTATGCTTCCATTAGCCAGTGTATCAAGGTTTATCACTTCTTTGGCAAAAGATTCGTTTGATAAGCCCACAATTACGTTATAGCCTTTGGTATTGGCGTATTCTTCGATTCCATATATCACAGTCGTAAAAAAGTGATGGACAATTTCTGGAATGATAATACCCAATGTTTTGGTCTTTTTGTTTTTAAGACTTAAGGCAATATTGTTAGGTCTGTAATTGTATAGTTTTGCAAATGCCTTAACTTTTTCTTTTGTTTCACTTCCTATCTCTTTACTATCTCGTAAAGCTTTAGAAACTGTGGATATGGAGACATCTAATTCTTTAGCAATAATCTTTAAAGTTGCCCTTTGTTTCATGATTTTTTTATTGTGCATTAAAGATAAACAATGCAAGTGGATTACGATTGGCTCAAAAAGAAGATTATCATATTTTAATTAAAAACAGTTATTAGTCTCCGATTTGACAACGAAAAGACTGATATATGTCATAATATTATAAAGTTGTCAACACGCAAACGTTTTAGGGATTTCGAAAATGTTTGCGTTAACATTTAATTATATAGTTTTGTTTGTTGAAGGAAGTATAGTAAGTTTTATTAACACAAATTTTTAAGTTTTATGAACACATTCAAGATTTATTGTTTGTTTTTGTTTTTCCCACTTACCTTTTATGCACAACAAAATGTTAAGGGAACCGTCGTAGACGATCAAGGTCTACCCATACCTAGCATAAATATCTTAGTGGAAGGTACTGATAGAGGAACAACAACAGACTTTGATGGGAATTATGCCATTGATGTTTCCAATGGAGAAGTTTTAGTATTTAGTTACTTAGGTTTTAAAACCAAAAGAGTAACGTTTACTGGACAAAGTAGAATTGATGTTGCCTTAGAATTAGACACAGAACAATTGGAAGAAGTTGTTCTAATCGGTTATGGTACGAGTACCAAAAAAGATTTGACTGGTTCTGTGACATCGATTACCGAAGACGATTTTACAAAAGGTAATATCGTAACACCAGAAAACTTGATAAATGGTCGAGTTGCGGGTGTAACTGTAACCACAGGTGGAGCGCCAGGTTCTGGATCAGCGATCAGAATTAGAGGTGGTGGTTCGTTAAATGCAAATAATGATCCTTTGATAGTTATAGATGGATTACCTTTAGGTGATGCACCAGGAGGTAGTAGATCGATACTTTCTTCTATTAACCCGAATGACATTGAGTCGTTCTCTGTTCTTAAAGATGCTGCAGCAACAGCGATTTATGGTAACAGAGCATCAGGTGGTGTAATTATCATCAAAACCAAACAAGGAACAAAAAATCTTCAAGTAGATTTTAGTTCAAATACTGGTTTTTGGACACTGCCATCAACAGTCGATGTTTTCTCAGGTGATGAATTTAGAGCTTTAATAGCAGATAGATTTCCAGACCGTGTAGGTTTGTTAGGAGAGGCAAACACAAATTGGCAAGATGTTATCTACAGAACAGGAAGATCTTACGACAATAACCTTTCTATTAGAGGACAAATGTTTGAAAGCATACCAGTGAGATTATCTTTAGGTAACTTGAGAAATGAAGGGATTAGAAAAACGAGTGAATTTAATAGATCGACAGCATCTCTTGCCGTAAACCCAAGCTTCTTTGACGATCACTTAAGAATAAATTTAAATGCCAACTACTCTAGAGAAAGTAACAGATTTGCTGATGGTGTAGAAGGTGCTGCTATAGCATTTGACCCTACACAACCTGTATTTGATGCCAATTCTCCTTTTGATGGTTATTTTGAGTATTCAAGCTTAGAAGGCTTTAACCAATTGGCCATTCGAAACCCATTAGCAGCTCTTGAACAAAGACGCAACGAAGCGGATATCGATAGATTTTTTGGTAACTTAAACCTAGACTACAGATTACACTTCTTACCGGAAGCGAGAATTGTAGTAAACATGGGTATTGATGACGCGAGTACAAGTGGCGCAAACGAATTAGCTAGAAATAGTGTCAATGGTGTTGTCGAAGAAACTGATAGTGGCGCAAATTACTTTGGTGCTTTCGAGGAATATACAAGAGACGTAAGAAACACATTATTTGATGCTTTCTTTAAGTACAATAAAGATTTAACTGAAGGTGTAAACTTGAGAGGAACTTTAGGCTATTCTTATCAAAAATTTGAAGACCAGTCTTTTACAACATTTAACCAAAGACAATTAACTCCTCTAGAACCAGACTCTTTTGTGTCTCCAGATTTAATATTGATTGGTTATTTAGGTAGAGCATTTGTAACACTAAAAGACAAATATATTTTCTCTTATTCTATTCGTCGAGATGGTTCTTCAAGATTTGCAGAAGACCAAAAATGGGGTACTTTCCAATCGGCAGCATTCTCTTGGAATATTTCTGATGAAGACTTCTTAAAGGATTCTGAAGTTGTATCCAATTTAAAACTTAGAACAAGTTATGGAGAAACTGGTCAGCAAGGCATAGGAAACCGAGTTATCGGTACGCAAGGTATTGTGACGGCACTGGACAACTCATTCACTTTAATAAACGGTGTTCCTGTACAGACAGCTTTCCCAACCGCAAGTAATCCAAATATTACATGGGAAACATCGAAAACAATTAACATTGGTCTTGACTATGGATTCTTGAATGATAGAATTACAGGTTCGATAGATGCTTATACCAGAGATACTGAAGATCTTTTTGTATTTGCTCCGGTCCCTGAAGGAACAACATTTACAAATCAAATTGACCAAAATGCTGGTATCCTAAACACTCAAGGTTTAGAATTTGGAATCAATGCTCAAATTTTTGATGCACAAGGCGATAAAGACAAATTTGATTGGAATGTAAATTACAATGTTACCTTTATCGAACAAGAAATAGAAGAACTAGCAGGAGGCCAAGATATCGATACTGGTGGTATAGCTGGAGGAACTGGTGGTACGATCCAACGTTTAAGCGAAGGATTCCCTCCAAACGCATTTTACGTTTACAGTCAAGTCTATGACGAAAATGGAAGACCAATAGAAGGCGCTTATGCCGATTTAAATGGTGACAACCAAATTACAGAGGAAGATAGGTATTTATTCAGAGATCCTAATGCAGATCTCTTAATGGGACTTCAATCTAGTATGAGCTATAAGAATTTTGACTTATCATTTAACATGAGAGCTAGTTTTGGCAATTATTTGTACAACAACTACAACTCATCAAATGCTCAACTTAACAGAGCGGTGATCATAGATGGTGTTTTGAATAACTTGCCAACATCGGTTTTAGACACAAATTTCCAAGTGACTGAAAATGTCCAATTATCCGATTACTTTATTGAAGATGCCTCTTTCTTAAGAATGGACAATATTCAATTGGGATATACATTTACAGACATAGGCAATAACAATTCTACACTTCGATTATCAGGCACAGTTCAGAATGCATTTATCATTTCAGAATATTCTGGATTAGACCCTGAAATTTTCGGTGGAATAGACAACACTATTTATCCTAGAGCAAGAACATTCTTGTTTGGAATGAATTTTAGTTTTTAAGAATTGTTAAATGCTAAATTTCAGAATTAATACTTATATTTTACACAAATTATTTAAAATGAGATATTTAAAAATTTTTAATTATGTAGTGGTGAGCTGTATGTTGGTATTCTTCACATCTTGCGAAGACGATTTGAATACAACATTACAGGATGATGAGCAATTAACGACAGAAGAGTTTTTTCAACAAGATGGTGCGTATGAAAAGCTAATTGCGGGTGTGTATGGAAACTTAAACTTAACAAGTGCTAGTGGAGCAGGTAGTTCTAACATTACAGGTATAGACGCTGGTACAAGTCAATACGGACGTGCATTAATGAATCTTCAAACCTTCTCTACGGATGAAGCGATCTGGACGTATGAAAATGACCCTGGTATAGCAGGTGTTCAACGAATGAATTGGAATTCTGAAAATATCATTATCAGAGGTGCTTTTGGTAGAATCATGGGAGGTGTTGCGTTCGCTAATTATTTCCTATCCGAATCTACAGATGCGCTATTAGATAGCAGAGGAATTACAGGTGCAGAAAGAGACGAAGTAGTCAACGAATTTAGACCAGAAGCTAGATTTATAAGAGCTTTAGCATACTACCACATGCTAGATCTTTTTGGAAAGGCAAATTTTGTTACCGAAGACTTGGTGGCAGGCGATTTTACCAGTCCTCAAATCGAAGGTGTTGATTTATTCAACTTTATCGAAAGTGAATTATTGGCTATTGAACCTTTGGTAAACGAACCTCGAGCTAATTATGCAAGAGCGGACAAAGGGACAGTGTGGATGCTATTGGCAAAATTATATTTAAACGCCGAGACTTACATCGGTGAAGATCATTATCCTGAAGCCTTAGAATACAGTCAAAAAGTTATTGACGCTGGCTACAGTTTGTTACCAAGTTATAGTAATTTGTTTAGAGCAGACAACGATGTAAATGGAGCTCAAAATGAAATCATTTTTGCTGTACCAGCAGATGGAAACTTCTCTCAGTCCTTCGGTCCTATGACCGTAATGACCAATGGTGCTGTAGGTAGTGTAGAGCAAAACGGTCTTGACCTAGGCGTAACTGCCGGCGGTTGGGGTGGAGCTATAAGAGTAACAGAATCCTTTGCCAATAAGTTTGAAGGTAACGATTTTGTTAACGATGTAAGAAATACCATCTTAAAAGATGGTAGAACAGCTCAAATAAACGATGTTACAAATCCAGCACAAGGATATGCCCTAGTTAAATATTCGGATGTAAGATCTGATGGTACGCAAGACGACGACCAAACTTTTGCTTCTATCGATTACCCAATGTTTAGATTAGCAGATGCTTATTTAATGTACGCAGAAGCTCATTTACGAGGTGGTGGTGGCAGCGCAGATCAAGCCTTAGGTTACATTAACGCTTTAAGAGAAAGAGCGAATCAAGGAAGCAATATTGCTAATATAAGTTTAGATGAAATGGATTTAGACTTTATAATAGACGAGAGAGCAAGAGAATTGTATTGGGAATTTCATAGAAGACAAGACTTAAGACGCTTCGATTTATTTACAGGAGCTGGATACCTTTGGTCATTTAAAGGAGGTACACCAAGCGGGTTACCATCTCAGTCTTTTAGAAATGTTTACCCTATTCCAAATGCAAGCCTTACTGTAAATCCAAACCTAACACAAAATCAAGGTTATTAATTAAACAGTTCAAACAATGAAAAAAATATTCTTATTAATTACTTTTTTTATAGTTGGCTCATTATTTTATCAATGTGAGACTGAAAATATAGAATTTGTTGCTTCAGAAGAAATTCAACCTGTTCTTTTGGAAGCTGAGATCCCAAATGTATTGGTTCTAGACCCTGCATTATCAAGTGACAACATCATTAACTTTTCGTGGCAGGATGCCGATTACAACGTTCCTACACAGATTGATTATTGGTTAGAAATTGACGACAATCAGGACTTTACAGAACCAATTATAGTAGCCTCAACTAGTCAGAGATCCATTTCTCTTTTAGTTACTCAACTTAATTCGGCGGTAAGCGATGCAGGATTAGCACCATTCCAAAATGGTACGGCTTATGTTAGAATTCGTTCGACAATAGGCTCAAACAATGTGTTGCCTCAATACAGTAATGTCATTTCATTTACGGTATTTCCTTACACAACAGAATTACCAAGACTTTATCTTGTAGGCGGTTTCCAAGCAAATAGCGGTTATGGAGCAACAAATGCTGAAGGGCCGACACTTGCTTCAAGCGAATTTGGAAACGAAACAAATTATGAAGGATTTGTCTACTTTGGCGGTTCTGATTTAACGTTTCAATTGCACAGAGCCGGATTTGTTGGCGAATATGTAGACGGAAATCCAGTTTATGGAAATGACGCTGATAGCGTTGTAGAAGGCGCTGCAGGTACATTTTCTGCACCAGCAGAAGGGTACTACCGAGTGAATGTTGATTTGGATGCAGGCACAATATCCTATACTGAAACAAATTGGGGTATAATCGGCCCTGGATCTCCAACAGGCAATTGGGATGCTGATATAGACATGACTTACAATATTGAAGCTAAAGTTTGGGAATACAACAATGCATCGACTTCTTCTGGCGAATTTAAATTTAGAGCTAATGATGATTGGGGTATTAACTTCGGTGGTGATGATAACAATGACGGATCTTTAGATTATGGAGGAAGTAATTTTGAAAATAACACAAATGCCTCGAGGTTTATTTTAGATTTAAGTAAAGCTAGAGGATATACATTTTCAATTTCAAACGATTAATACATGAAAAAAATGAAAAATATATTTAAATTCTTACCAATAGTACTTTTAGTATTTGTATTTGGTTGTGATGAAGTAGATAATTTAACACTTACGGAGCCAACGGGTTTAACTTTAGTAGACCCGGGAATTGGAACAATAGTAATAAGAGCTAACAATCTTGAAAATCAAGCTTTAAACATTACTTGGAATGACAGCAATGAAAGTGGATCGTACACTGTAGATTTGAGTTTGGATGATCAATTTCAAAATTCGACATCTTTAGGAAATTCAGACTCTAATAGCTTTAGTTTAAGTCAAGGAGAATTAAACACATTTATCACAAATCTTGGTGGCGAATCTTTTGCTTCGACTAAAATTTACATCAGAGTATCTTCTTCAACCGAAACTTCAAATAGCATTTCGTTTGTAGTTGTTTCTTTCGAAACACCAGTGCTTGTTAGCCCAAGCAATGGAGAAGCTTATGTTTTAACCGATGTTAACGAAGGCCAAGAAGCATTTCAAGTGAGCTGGTCTTTCGCCGCTAATGACGATATTGAAACCATTACTTACGATGTTGAGCTAGCTTTAAGCGGAACTGATTTCGAAACTATTTATTCTCTTGGAACAGATGATAACACTGATGCTATTTCTGTAATTACTTCAGAATTGAATGAAACTGTTCTAACGGCAGGAATAGATCCAGAAACAGAAGGCGTATTCGACTTACGTGTAAAAACAACTTTTGACGATGCAAATGGTTATTTTGTAGAAGTGTATACCGAAACTGTTTCTATAAGCGTTACGCCTTATGAAACTGCACTTCCACCAACCCTTTGGGGTGTTGGAGCTGGAATGCCAAATGCTGGTTGGGGATGGGGATCTCCTGAAGTATTTCCTTTACAAGGTTCTAAATATTCAGGAAATGTTACACTAAGTCCTGATAATGGTGGTAATTTCAGATTTTTCTTACAAGCTGACTGGAATCCAGACAGCTGGAATTACCCATATTTTACAGACAGAGGATTTACTATAGATTCTAATCTTGTAAATGCAGGTGATGGCGATAGCAATTTCCAATTTGTCGGAACAGCAGGCGATTACTTCCTAGAAATAGATATGGACGCCAAAACGATTACTTTAGGCCCTGCCATCGTTGGCCCAAATTGTAACTTTGACCAACTTTGGATGGTTGGAGCTGGTATTGCAACGGCAGGATGGAACTGGGATAACCCAGAACAAGTTGACTGTTCAGGCAACGGAGTCTATACTGGAAATGTTGAATTTACAAATGATACATTTAGATTTTTCCTACAACAAGATTGGGGTCCTGACAGCTATAATTTCCCATACTATGTGAATGAAGGCTACACCATTGACTCTAACTTTGAAGATGCCTTAGATGGTGATAATAACTTCCGTTTTATTGGTACTCCAGGCACATACTATTTAACTGTCGATGACATTAATAAAACAATTACGTTAGGACCAGAAGTATTGGAATGCGAATTACCTCAATTATGGCTTGTTGGTGCGGGTATTGCTACAGCTGGCTGGAGTTGGGACAGTCCAACAGATCTTCCATGTACAGGTGCAGGTGTATATTCTGCAAGTGTAGATTTAGCCAACGATGCATTTAGATTTTTCCTTCAAGCGGATTGGGGACCAGACAGTTACAACTATCCTTATTTTGTAAATGAAGGTTACACCATAGACCCAAATTTTGTTGATGCTTTAGACGGAGACAATAATTTCAGTTTTACTGGAACACCAGGAGTTTATACTTTAACTCTAGATACGGTGAATAAAATAATTACTCTAAATTAATTTGAATCCAAATCAAAAACGGCTATGTTATTTCTAATGTAGTCGTTTTTTTTTACTTAAACTTTAAACAACATGACTAAAAAAATATCCTTTTTGATTGCATTTTTTATGATGCTATCTATTTACGCACAAGACATAACTGTAAACCCGTCTGCTTTTGATGAAGATGAACAGATAGAAATTATAGTTTCTAATTTCGATCCAGTCACCGAATGGGGTGTTTCAGACTTATACCTCTGGGCTTGGCATATTGACGAAAATGACCAGCAAATAAATAACCCAACCGCAACGGGAACAGATTTTTTTAATTCTCCAAGTACAGCACAATTTACTGACAATGGAGATGGCACATACAGCTATTTTCTAACCCCTACCTCGTTTTATAATAATACCAATATTAAAACAATTGGTGTACTGGTTAAAACTCAAGATGGCTCGGAGCAATCTGCTGACTTTTTGTTTGATGTTGGTCGAGTAATAATCAACTTTACTAACCCCACTGATAATTTTGTGTTGGTTAGTTCTGGTAGTGATTTAAATGTTAGCGCCAGTATAACTTATCAAGGAAATATAACTGTACAAGGAACCTTTGAAATATACCTAAACGACGTATTAGTGAGCAGTGGAACTTGTGGTTTTCCAACTTGTAGCGGGGTTGTTCCCAACATAACCCAAAGTGGTGAAGTTAGATTCGTGGGAACTCCACCTGGAGAAACAGATACAGGCGATGCTGTCTTTCAAGTTCAGGTCATTCCAACAGTAACCCAAGAAGTTCTGCCAGCCAATTTAGTTAACGGAATAAATTATTCCTCAGATAATACAAAAGCTACTTTAGTTCTTCATGCACCTGGAAAAGACTTTGTGCAAGTCGCAGGCAGCTTTAACAACTACAACCCAACGGATGCAGATGTCATGAAAAGAGATCCTAATACAGGTTTATATTGGTTGGAAATTACAGGCTTAACTCCTGGTCAAATTGAGACTTATCAATACTGGGTTTACGACGCCACTCCACTTACCAACTCTCCTGTTTTAGTAAAGGTAGCGGATCCTTACTCTACTCTAGTATTAAATCAGTTTGACGATCCTAACATTCCAGATTCCACTTATCCTAATATGCCTGCATTTCCTGCTGGAGCCGATTTTGAAGTTACAGTTTTACAAACTGGTCAAACACCTTACAACTGGCAAGTTACCAATTTCCAAAAGCCAAAAATTGAAGACATGGTTCTTTATGAAGTGTTGGTAAGAGATTTTGATGCCGATAGAAACTATCAAGATTTGATTGATAAGATGGACTATTTCAAAAATTTGAATATCAATGCTATTCATCTTATGCCAGTAATGGAATACGACTCTAGCTTAGGTTGGGGTTATGACACGACCTATCACATGGCTTTAGACAAAGTTTATGGCACAGAAGATAAGTTAAAGGAATTTATAGATTTGTGTCATCAAAATGGCATTGCAGTGATTTTGGATCTTGTCATGAATCATGCCTTTGGAAGAAGTCCATTAGTGCGCATGTGGGTTGATGATCCAAATGGTGACGGTTTTGGAGATGTTTCTTCAGAAAATCCTTACTTTAATACTCAAGCTACTCATAGTTATAACGTAGGTTCAGACTTTAATCACCAGCAACCGCATGTTCAAGAATATACCAGAAGAGTCATTAAACATTGGATTGAAGATTTCAAAATAGATGGCTTCCGTTGGGACTTAACTAAAGGCTTTACCCAAAACTGTCCTCCAGGACCAAATCAAGAATCTTGT
>JAUIFC010000223.1 GCA_030429455.1 Bacteroidia bacterium
ATCTAAATCTTTAGATAAATCAATGTTTTGAATAATGCTGGACGTATTAAAATCCCTAGCTTGGCTTAAATTTCTAATTGTAAATGCAAATTGTATTCTATAAGTACCATCTGTGGTAAAGCCTTGATTACATGAATTTAAATTTTGAATTTCCAAAATATCTTCAGTTTGCTCTACAGTAAGAAATAAAGTTGCTGAAGAGGAATTGAAACCGTCAGAAATTATATAATCTATATTGGGAACTGGACCAGTATAACCTATTGATGGAAAAAAAGTATAACTTCCGTCTGCAAATAATGTAAAAGCTCCAGCTGCAATGTTTGCCGTTTGACCGACATTATAATTTGTACCACCTATAGAAAAAGATACAACATTTATGGCACTAATATCTTGAAATTGATCGTTTGATAACACCCCTGGAGCAGATACATTAAGGGTTGTATCGATATCTACTGTGTCATAATCGTTCTGGGCCATTGGTGCACCATCTATTGGAACAGATAAAAACAGGCTTCCAAAGCTTGTATTTGTCCCATTTGAAACTATGTAGATAATTGGAGGAATACTTCCAGTAAACCCGTTATTGGGATTAAATGTAAAACTGCCATCTGCATTTATCATAATGCTACCTTGAGGAAAAGAGGCATTTTGTCCAGCATTATACTCTACTCCACCAATTATATAGCTTAAAACAGCTAAAGCATCTCCATTAGGATCAGTATCATTTTGTAGCAAGCCATCGGCTGCATTAGTATTTAAAGTTGTGTTTAATGGAGTTATGTAAGCATCATTGTTCGTCAATGGTCCTTGACTGAATGTTATAGAAGTTATTAAAGAGATTAGAAAAGAAAAAATGACCTTCATTTTCATTAAAAAAGCAGAATAAGTAATACTATTTTGAGGAGTCAAATATAAGGATTATGGCATGATAACATCAATAAATTCGGTTATTTGTTATACTTATATGGGCTTACAAAAGCATTCAATTTGGGCAATGCCGTGATCTTTCTTTCTTGTTTTGTAAAATATGTTTTATTTTCTTCCATTTCAACACTTTTTCTATATCCTAAAGCAAATAATAAACGTTTTGGGATGTATTTAATTAACGGATCAGGAATGGCTAAAGTATAATGATTTACCATATTTATTCCAGGCAAAATTGTCAATAAGTGTTCAAACCCTAATTTACGTATCAATTTAGCGACTTTTAGTTTGACATTACTTATTCGTTTTATGTAGAAAAAACCATCTTCTCCTTTCTTTTGGTACAAAGGCATGAATATCCGATAATCGCTTGGAGCACTTATAATTCTGTCATTTAATCTGGCTATTCTTTCTCCTTTCTTCAGTTTATGAAAATTTAAAAAATTACCTATCATTTCAAACGAATCTTGAGGTTCTAAATTTTGTCTAAAGACGATTTCATAGTATTTGGCTTGTTTAGATTTAAGATAATTATCGATACCGTCATCAATAAAAGATTGGCGATCTATTAATTCTAAATTAGAAATTACTCTATAGCAAAATAATTTAAATTCTTTAACTGAATCCTTCGAGGTGTGCTCACCCGCTTCGAAGCCAAAAGACACATGTCCTAAATCACTTAACATATTAAGGAGAGCACCTTCGATAAAAGATTCGATATTAAAAATGACTGGATAACCTAAATGTTTTACAAAATCCCTATTCTTAATAGAATCGTTCATAACAACAAATGGCCGTGTTGGTCCAGAAGTGGTATGAAGATCTATACAATAGATTGGCCCTTTTTTGTCTTTCAATACAAGGTGCAAAATGTTGTAAATTTCCACAAGGTCATTATATTCGCTAACATAAGCGGCTTTTCGAGAAGATTCAACAAGATGGGATTTGGTCCAAATTCTGTTTAAATCTTTATTTATAAAACGCTGATTTTGAATATATGCCTCTTTATTTCCAAAAATGGTATAGAAATTAGCATTAGCACTTTTTTTATGTTTTTCTATAAAATCATTAACCGATTGCAATGCGATATAGCCTGCTTTTTCGTTACCATGAATACAACAGAAAAAAATGATTGTTGGTAAAGCGTTATCGGTTTCTAAAGAATAAAAAAGCCTATCTGGTTCAGACATTAACCGAAAATTGTTTAAAATGTTCTCTGGTTACAATACCTATCAATTTATCATCAAAAATTACTGGTATTGCCGATAAGTCATATTTATCCATCATTTCTTTAGCCTTTATCAACTCTACATCAGGACTTATTGTTTTGACATCTTGTTTCATAATTGTTTTTACCGATCTTGATTTATTCGAAATCTGAAACAAATCCATTTCACTGTCCAAAGATACTATTCCGGAAAGCTTATACTCATTATTTTCTACAAGAATTTCGTGTTTCTTATTCCACTTCATCAGATGTTGAAGTATCAAAATAGGATCGTTTTCATGCACAACAATAAGGTCTGTGGTCATAACATCGGAAACAATAAAATCGGATATCTGACAAGGTTTTCTGTTTACTGTAATATTTCGCCATTCGTGGACTGGTATATCTTTTTCCTGGTACTTCAGCATTTGTTGTGTTAAGAAAAATGCGGTTCTGCCTTTGGTAAATTGTTTTTTAAGACGGTTGAAATTGGTACTCATCCAATTAGCGCCAGTTTTATTCTTTTTTACACGTTGTTTGACGACATTTAAATAAAAATCGATTTCTTGATCACCTATGCCAACTGATTTTAAGCCCTTTTCTGCTAAAGGAATTATTTCCGTAAGGAGTAATGCTTTTGCCGAAATACGCTTCCCAAACCAATCAAATTGCGTGTTTAAGCCATGTTTCGCCGCTTTGTAAAAATTCTGTCTTGCAGCTTTAAAATTCATGAGATTTGGCAAATCTTTATACTCATTCGGCATAGCTTTCATAACTCCTACCCAAAAAGCAATATTTGCTACTTCATCGATCAAAGTAGGCCCTGTTGGGACATATCTATTTTCTATTCTTAAATGTGGTTTTCCACTGCTTACACCATAACACAGCCTATTCCATTTATAAATATTCCCGTTATGCATCGCAAGGGCTTTCATTTTTGGTGGCCTTCCTTGACTTAGCGCTTCAGAAGATTCTTCTTGAACATCTGCTGTAATAAGCAATGGATAATGAGAAATGTCGTTTTTAAAAATCTCTGAAACACAATCATGAACCCAGTCGTGTCCAAATGTTACACGAGGCCTTTGCTCTCTTAAAAGGTAGACAGAGTTTCTAGAGTCTACGGTTTGTTGAAACAATGCTATTCTGGTTTCAGCCCATAATTCTCTACCAAGAAAGATTGGAGAGTTTGTACAAGCCGAAAGTATTGGCGCAGAAATCATCTGTGCCCAATTGTACATTTCTTTATACTCACCTGGCTTAAGTTGCAAATGGATTTGAAAACTAGTATTACAACTTTCGGCGAGAATAGAATCCAATTTCATAGACAACTCATCCACACCTGATATCCTGATTTCAAAGTCATTACGCTTGGTCTTCAAAAGTGTTTCATTAAGTACTTTGTACCTTTGAAAAGGAGTGATATTTTTAATATCAAAGTCTGCGCGCTTTATTGTTGGAAGTATTCCTGCTAAAGGATATTTGACATTAAGGTCTTTTGTCTTTTCCTTTAATTCCTTAATATGGGTTTTTAAATTGTCGTGAATATTATGAAATACACCAGCTTCAAGAACATGAGGATTTAGGTTAATCTCGATATTAAACTGTGACAATTCTGTAGTGAAATTTTCATTATTCACCATATCCAAAATCTCCATGGATTTACAGGCTGGATTCATTTTTTCATCTGTGATGGCTAACTCTTGTTCTGCACCTATTCTTATGGTATCCTTTGGAAACAAATTTCTCTCAAGCATGTAATCCAAGGTTTCAATATCTTTAAGCAAATGGTAAGTAAAAGCCTTTCTCGCTCTTACATTAACGGATGTATTAATGGATTTTCCCGACATTTTTTTGAATTATCAATAAAGATTGAATATAAGTCTTTTTTATAACAAAAAGTTAAAACAGATTAGATTTTTTTCACAAAAAGCGATTTAAAATGAAGAATAAGTTTGTTTGAATAAAATTAACGCCTATTAAACATTATTAGTTTGTAAAACAAAAGAAATTTGCTGAACAAAATATAAGATGGACCTGCATTTACTTATTGACAACCTTACAAATCCAGCTTTGCTTTTTTTCTGTTTAGGCCTATTGGCTATTCAACTTAAAAGTAATTTAGAATTGCCAGAAAGTTCTTCGAAATTTTTCTCGTTTTCACCTTATAAATATCACCATCAGGATGCCACTTTATATGTAGATTATTCAGTGGTTTTAGATATAAACTTATCTCTTTTTGGTTGGCTTTTACTTACTTTTACAAAATAAGGCTGCGTATTATGTCCAACATAAAAAATGACCTGACCTTTATACCTTTTGTCTTTAGTTTTAAAAAAGTCCTCTAGGTCTTCATTAACCAACTCTTCACCGTCAATCCTAAAATCACCGTTTCCAAATATTTGATAAGACGAGGGAATAATTACCATTTCAGGAATATCTTTTGATTTTAAGACTTTTCCATTGATGGTGAATTGTTTAACAGTTGTTAAGTCAATCTCTAAGGGGTTTTCAGGAGTATAAACTTTAGGCTTATTAAGGTTCTCTTCCATTCTTCGTGTTACATCGTCGGGAGTTTGGTTTAAAACCATTGCAGTAGGCTTTTGCCCCTCATAAAAACTGATTAAGGATTTGTTTCTTAATTCAATCGAAATTTTACCACCTGACTGGCGAATTTGTTCTAACTCCTTTCCTCGTATAACTTCTCCCTTAATTTTTAGGGTTGAATTATTTAAGATTGAATAATCATCGACCATGACAATAGCATTTCCAACATCTTGAGCCTTAAAACGTTTTCCGTTGATGATGTAAGTGTTTATATCATCAAGTTCTAAATGTGTAGAAATGTCATTTCTACTTTGCAGGTAATAT
>JAUIFC010000224.1 GCA_030429455.1 Bacteroidia bacterium
TGTAATATTTATTTCAGAAACACTTACTGTTTTCAACTTAATAGCCGTTCGTTCCATAACTATATCATTCAATTTATCATCTGTGTGGCTTCCCGTATGAAAGTTTCTTATTTCGCTAAAGCTAAATTTATCCTTATCACTCAAAAATACTGAAAACCATTTCCTTCTATTCATTTGCTGTTCTTGATCATAAAGCGTAGAAGACGCCCAAATATGATGTCCGTTAGCATCTATTTGTTTGACGTGCTTTTGCTTTCCGTCCCAAACGAGTTCAACAAAATCGATAATTTCGCTATGGTCAATCATCAGCAAGGTAAAAGGTTCTACGTTGTCGAGAACAACTTTTTCTATAAAAAATGTATGAGACGAAAATTCAAAGCGTTCTTTGAGCACCTTGCCCCTACTCTTGCTGTAAGGTAATTGCTTTTTGTGTTTTACAAAACCGCCGTTTAGCAAACAAACACTTACCTGCTTATCACTCGTGGCAATCCATGTTCCTCCGGCTAACACATCTTTAGGATATACCAAACAAGAATTTGATTCCTTGTAAGTTTGCGGAAAAAGAGTTTCTCTATCGTATTGTTCATCTCGATTTGAGGTTAAGCTGAAACCGTCCTTATGCCTAATATAACTTACTGTGCACATGCCTTTCTATTCCTTAAAGTTGATGACGCAATTCCAAAGTCATATTCGACAAGCTGTAAAAAATCAAATTCCTTTAAAGCCGATTTTATCAAGGCCTGATGGTGAATACTATGTTCCAGGCAATAACCTAATTCTCTATAAACTGAAGTTGTTACAGTAACTTTTGCCCTTGCTTCGAGCGAATAATTTGCTTGTAATACTAGGGACTTGTCTTCGGTTATAAGTTCGAGTTTATGTACAATATTTTCAATTGTAGTATAAACTAAATTCGTTTGCGTTTCTAAATTTTTCTGCCTTTGTCTTAAGTCGTAATTCACTTCGCCTTTTTCAATCCCATTTATTAAACAACTATAAAACTCAAGGATATGACGCACATGTTCCCCAATTGTTGAATGAAATAAATTTTCGCTTTGTTTTTGAAAGTCTCTGTCCGATAAAGATTGTACCAATCGTTTTATCTGATTCAGATTTTCGATACAAAAAGCGACCATAATTCAAATTTACCACAGGCAAAATTAAAATTTTATCTTAAAAACAAGTAACTTTAGCTTTTCAATTTAAATTTAAACATTCAATTTAAATTGAAATCAAATTTCATACGAATTTTAAATACCTCATGAGTTATATGAAAAAATGCACTCTTTTAGTTTTCGCTTTTTTAATGATTTCTTGTACGTCGAAACAAGAAGTCGATACAATTTATTACAATACATTGGTTTACACTTTGGACGAAGAGTTTTCGACTACCGAAGCTGTAGCAATTAAGGATGGCAAAATTCTCAAAACGGGGACTTCCGAAGACATCTTAAACCAATTTGATTCTAAAAACAAAATAGATGCCAATGGAAAAGTTATTTATCCAGGCTTTAACGATGCACATGCGCATTTATATGGTTTAGGTAAAAATCTAAGAGGTGTTGAGCTAAAAGGAACTACGAGTTATAATGAAATCCTTCAGAAACTAGTTGATTTTCAGAAACAAAACAAAACAAAATTTATTGTAGGTAGAGGTTGGGACCAAAATGATTGGAAGGACAAAGCTTTCCCGACCAAAGATACTTTAGATGTATTGTTTCCAGAAACACCTGTAGCGCTAACACGTGTTGATGGTCATGCCATGTTGGTGAATCAAAAAGCAATGGATTTGGCAGGAATTACAACCGACACTCAAATTGAAGGCGGAGAAATCGTAAAAGTGGATGGAAAAATAACAGGTGTTTTGGTGGACAATCCAATGGCGATGATTACCGACATTATTCCCGAATTGACAAAAGAAGAAATAAAACAAGCGGTATTAAAAGCGCAAGAAATTGCGATCAGTCATGGCTTGACTAGCCTAACAGATGCTGGTTTACCTCGACGTGTCATCGAAACGATTAGGGAAATGTATGATGAAAACACATTGAAACTAAAAATGAACATTATGGTAAGCAATTCCATGGAGGACATAGATTATTACCTAGATAAAGGAGTGCTTAAAACACCTCGATTAAGGGTCGGCTCGGTAAAAGTCTATGCAGATGGCGCTTTAGGTTCTCGAGGAGCCGCACTTAAACATCCATATAGCGATCAGCATAATCATTTTGGCGCAATGGTTATTGGCTTAGAAGATTTTGATCAACTGGCCTACAAACTGTCTAAAACCGATTACCAAATGAACACACATGCCATAGGAGATTCTGCAAATTCTGTAGTTTTAAAAACCTATAAGACTCATCTTAAGGACAACCCAAACAAAAGATGGCGCGTAGAACATGCTCAAGTTCTGGATTCCACAGAATACCACTATTTCTCAAAAAACATTATACCTTCTGTCCAACCTACGCATGCCACTAGCGATATGTATTGGGCTGAAGACAGATTGGGCGAAAAGCGAATTAAACATGCTTATGCCTACAAAAAATTATTGGATGTTGCTGGGGTTTTGCCTCTTGGAACAGATTTTCCAGTCGAAGATGTCAATCCTTTACTTACATTTTATGCTGCTGTAAGTCGTAAAGATACCAAAGGCTATCCTGAAGATGGATTCCAAATTCAAAATGCTTTAAGTCGAAAGGAAACGCTTATTGGTATGACAAAATGGGCAGCATTTGCAGCGTTTGAAGAAAACGAAAAAGGAAGCATCGAAGAAGGTAAATATGCGGATTTTACAATCATGGAAGAAGATCTCATGACAGTTGAAATCGATAACATACCAAACCTGAAAATTTATGCCACTGTCATAAATGGAGAAACAGTTTATCAAATTAATGAGTAGGGTTTTATAAAACCTATTCTTTTCATTCCAGCTATAAAAAACTTTTTAGAATGAAAATTCTTTCACCGCAACAATTATATCTTGCAGACAAAAATACCATCAAGCGTCAAGGCATAACATCTTGGGAACTCATGGAACGCGCATCGCTTCTGGCAACTCATGAAATTTTAGAGTTAATTGACACAACAAAAAAGATATACATTCTGGCTGGCACTGGCAACAATGGCGGTGATGGCTTGGCCATTGCTTATCACCTTTGCACAAAAGGCTTTGATGTCGAAGTCCATATCCTAAAATATGCTCATAATTATTCTGATGATTGTGCAAAAAATTTAAAACGGCTCGAAAATAAAACTGATGTTAAAATCAACATCCTTAAGGATGCAAGCTATTCGTTCGTGTCTCAATCAGTATTTATAGATGCCATTTTCGGAATTGGTTTGACTCGAAAACTACCTGATTTTGTAGAACATACAATTTTAAAAATCAATAAAACAAAAGGACTTAAAATAGCCATAGACGTCCCTTCTGGACTTTATTTATCAGATGTAACACCTCGAAATTCAGTTGTCTTTAAAGCTGATTTCACCTTAAGCTTTCAATGTCCAAAACTGAACTTTTTTCTACCAGATTATGGAAATTATGTCGGCAAATTGAAAGTTATCGATATAGGCTTAGACCAACAAACTATTGATGAATGTACTTCCTATCATACATTTTTGACAGAAAACTTGATCAAACAGCTGGTTATTCCGAGACAGCGGTTTTCGCATAAAGGCACCTTTGGTCATTTGCTAATCGTTGGTGGTCAAAAAGGAATGATGGGTTGTATGGTTTTAGCGTCAAAAGCAGCGCTGAAATCCGGCGCGGGCAAAGTAACCGCTTTAGCTCCTCATTGCGGAACAAACATTCTTCAAATTGCTTGTCCTGAAACGATGGTTTTGCCTTCTTTTCATGAAGATTTCGTTTCGCCTCATGAGCTCAATTTTTCTCCTGAAACAATTTGTATTGGCATGGGAATAGGAACAGGAAAAGAGGCTTTAGAAACCCTTAGTGATGTTTTAAACCGCTTTAAAAGTCCAATGGTCATAGATGCTGATGCTATAAATATCATGGCCAAACATAAGGTTTTATTAGATTTAATGCCTTCAAAATCCATTTTAACACCGCATCAAGGCGAATTGAAGCGACTACTCGGCAGTTGGGATAATGAATATGATAAAATTGAAAAGCTTAAATCATTTTCTAAGCAATATGATTGCATTATCGTTTCAAAAGATGCCTATACAACTGTTGTTCATGGCGATGAATTATACATCAACTCCACAGGGAATGCAGGAATGGCTACCGCTGGAAGTGGCGATGTGCTTTCGGGCTTAATTTCTGGTTTTGTCGCTCAGGGTTATTTGCCAATAAACGCGGCACTTGTAGGTGTTTTTCTTCATGGCCTTTCAGGAGATATGTATGCCTCCAAGTTTGATCAAAATTCGCTGATTGCTTCGGATATCATTGAAAACTTTAAAGAGGCTTTTTCTTTGCTTAAAAAATAATACTTTTACGGAAAATTTAAGAATTGTATGCCTAAAGTACATTTTATTGATAACAAAGAGCTTTCTATTGATAATATCGAAGAAATCATTAACAGTGGATATCACTTAGAACTCAGTAATCGCTCAAAAACTTTAATCTTAAAATCTAGGAAATATTTAGATCAAAAGCAAGCCCAAAAAGGTGCGCCAATGTACGGTATAAATACTGGCTTTGGTTCTTTATGCAATGTTATAATTTCTAATGAAAATTTAGCACAACTTCAAGAAAATTTAGTCCTCTCACATGCTTGTGGAACAGGAGATTTAGTGGATAAAGAGATTGTAAAATTGATGCTTTTACTCAAAATACAATCTTTAAGCCAAGGCTATTCAGGCGTGAGTTTAGAACTTGTTGAACGTTTAATTTTCTTTTTTAACCATCAGATATTACCATTAGTTTACGAGCAAGGCTCACTTGGTGCATCTGGAGATTTAGCTCCACTTTCTCATATGTCTTTACCATTGATAGGTAAAGGAAAAG